>VGGM01000265.1 GCA_016868515.1 Bacteroidota bacterium
AAGGATATTACCACTACCAGATTCGATGCTTCCGTCGATATTGATGTCAGGTTGGGTGTGGATCCGCGGAAATCGAACCAGATGGTTCGCGGTGTCGTCTCTCTTCCCCACGGAACGGGTAAGGAGACCAGGGTTCTGGCTCTCTGCACACCCGACAAGGAGGCTGAAGCCACTGAGGCAGGAGCCGATTTCGTTGGTCTCGATGAGTACATCGATAAGATCAAGGGAGGATGGACAGATATTGACGTGGTAATAACCATGCCCTCAGTAATGGGTAAGGTTGGTCAGTTAGGAAAAATACTCGGTCCGCGCGGGTTGATGCCCAACCCGAAAAGCGGAACCGTGACTATGGAGATAGGCAAGGCTGTTAAGGAAGTGAAACAGGGTAAAATCGATTTCAAGGTTGATAAGTTTGGAATTGTTCATACCTCTGTCGGAAAAGTCTCATTCGAGCCTCAGAAAATCGTCGATAACGCAAGGGAATTCATCGCAATGGTGAATAAACTGAAACCGGCTGCTGCAAAAGGTACATATATCAGATCGATATTCCTTTCAAGCACAATGAGTCCCGGAATCAAGATTGACCCAAGGGGACTTGACGAGTAATGTATTATCTGTTACAGAATTGATATTATGAGACGCGAAGAGAAAAATGAAATCATAAACAGTCTTGCTGAGAATCTGAGTCAGTTCAGCCATTTCTATCTGACTGATATTGCCCAGCTGAATGCTGCCGATACAAGCGCACTGAGAAGGAAGTGTTTCGAGAAGGAGATAAAACTTGTTGTCGTTAAAAACACCCTGCTGAAAATTGCACTTGAGAAATCGGGAAAGAACGTTGAGGAACTGTATGATGTTCTGAAAGGTTCTACCTCTGTCATGTTTTCTAACAGCGGAAATGCTCCCGCAAAACTTATTAAGGAGTTCCGCAAGAAAAAAGACAAACCACTCCTAAAGGGTGCATTCGTTCAGGAATCGGTATATGTAGGTGACAATATGCTTGATTCGCTCGTCTTCCTCAAAACGAGGGAAGAGCTTATCGGCGATATTATCATGCTTCTGCAGACACCTGCCAGGAACGTTGTTTCAGCCCTTCAGTCGGGTGGCACTAAGATTCACGGTGTTCTCGAAACACTGTCAAATAAGTAGTTAGAATTATTCAAGTAAAACCACATTAATAATTAATAAAAATGGCAGATCTTAAGAAATTTGCAGAAGAACTTGTAAATCTTACTGTTAAGGAAGTTAACGAACTAGCTAAAATCCTCAAGGAGGAGTATGGTATTGAACCTGCTGCTGCAGCTGTTGCTGTTGCCGGCCCCGGTGCCGGTGGTGGTGCCGAAGGTCCTGCCGCTGCTCAGGAGAAAACATCATTCGATGTAATTCTCAAGGCAGCCGGAGGTCAGAAACTCCAGATCGTTAAGCTTGTGAAAGACATTACCGGCCTCGGTCTGAAGGAAGCAAAGGCAGTAGTTGACGCAGCACCAGGCCCCGTTAAGGAGGGTGTCTCAAAGGATGAAGCAGAATCTATCAAAAACCAGTTAGTTGAAGCAGGAGCTGAAGTTGAGCTTAAATAAGTTAAACCAGATTGACGGGTTACAGGTTTAGAATCCCTTTTCAAAGGGGTTCTAAGCCTTTTTATTATCAGATGTTATTGTAAGTTCAATAAATCCAATCGTCAATGTCCTCAAAAAAATCTGAACGCATAAACTTTGCCACCAGGAAGCAGGAGTTGAAATACCCTGATTTTCTGGAGGTTCAATTGAAATCATTCACTGAGTTTTTTCAGCTCGGAACAATTCCCGACAACCGCCGGAAAGAAGGCCTCTTCAAGGTTTTCCAGGAGAACTTCCCGATTACCGATACAAGAAACAATTTTGTACTGGAGTTTCTTGATTATTCAGTCGATCCGCCACGTTACTCCATTGAAGAGTGTATTGAACGAGGTCTTACATTCAGTGTGCCTCTGAAGGCTAAGCTTAAGCTATATTGTACCGATCCGGAGCACGAGGATTTTGATACCGTTATACAGGATGTTTATCTCGGAACCGTACCCTACATGACAGAGAGGGGTACTTTCGTTATTAACGGGGCCGAACGTGTTGTCGTATCGCAGTTGCACCGCTCACCCGGTGTCTTCTTCGGCCAGAGCATACATGCCAACGGAACCAAGCTTTACTCGGCCAGGATTATACCTTTCAAGGGGTCGTGGATTGAGTTTGCCACCGATATCAATAACGTGATGTATGCTTACATCGACCGGAAGAAAAAGCTTCCGGTTACAACTCTGTTAAGGGCGATCGGATTTGAAAGCGATAAGGATATCCTTGAAATATTCAATCTTGCCGAAGAGCATAAGGTGTCTAAAACCAGTCTCAAGAAACTTACCGGCAGGAAACTTGCTGCCAGGGTACTGAAGACATGGATCGAGGATTTTGTTGATGAGGATACCGGTGAGGTAGTCTCAATTGAAAGAAATGAAGTGATTATCGACAGGGAGACAACCATTGAGAACGAGCACATTGATATGATTGTTGACTCGGGAACAAAGGCAATATTGCTTCACCGCGAAGATTTCAACCTGTCTGATTTCGCAATTATTTACAACACCCTGCAGAAGGACCCGTGCAACTCCGAGAAGGAGGCAGTTATCTATATCTACCGACAGCTCAGAAATGCCGAGCCTCCCGACGAAGCAACCGCGCGCGACGTTATCGACAAACTATTCTTCTCCGACAAGAGGTATGACCTTGGCGATGTCGGCAGATACAGAATAAACAGGAAGCTGAACCTCAGCATTGACATGGGCCTAAAGGTGCTTACCCGTGAGGATATCATTGCCATAATCGGATATCTTATCGAGCTTATAAACTCGAAGACCGATGTGGATGATATTGATCACCTTAGCAACAGGAGAGTGCGTACGGTAGGTGAGCAGCTGTACGCCCAGTTCGGGGTTGGACTTGCCAGAATGGCCAGGACGATCAGGGAGAGGATGAATGTCAGAGACAATGAGGTTTTCACTCCTGTCGACCTGATCAACTCCAAAACGCTCTCCTCGGTTATTAATTCCTTTTTCGGAACCAACCAGCTTTCCCAGTTCATGGACCAGACCAACCCGCTTGCCGAAATGACCCATAAAAGACGTCTTTCGGCCCTTGGACCTGGCGGTTTATCGCGCGAGAGGGCAGGATTTGAGGTAAGGGATGTACACTATACACACTATGGCCGTCTTTGCCCGATTGAGACTCCCGAAGGACCGAATATAGGACTTATTTCGTCACTCTGCGTCTATGCCCAGATAAACCACCTGGGGTTCATCGAGACCCCCTACCGCAAGGTTGAGACCGGTAAGGTTAACCTTACTGAAGACGGGGTGGTATGGCTAACTGCCGAGGAGGAGGAAGAAAAGATGATTGCCCAGGCAAACGCTCCACTTACCGAAGAGGGTTCATTTGTTAACCTCAGGGCAAAATGCCGGTTCGAGGCTGATTACCCTTATGAAGAGATATCGAAGGTTGACCTCATGGATGTTGCACCCAA
>VGGM01000266.1 GCA_016868515.1 Bacteroidota bacterium
TAAAAACCCTGCTGAATTCAGACTCGCGGTAAAAAAGGACGGTGGTGACGTTGATGCAATTACAGCTACTACAATTAGTTCAAGAGCATTCTGCGAAGCCGTCTCAAGAGCCTATTTAAACTACATGAAATCATCACCGAAAAACTAATTCCTGTTATGGAATCTGGAAAAATGAACCAACTGAAGAACTTCACCAAAGGATTTATCAGGGAAAACCCTGTTTTTGCCCTGTTCCTTGGCCTATGCCCCACACTTGGCGTATCGACCTCTGCAATAAATGGAATGGGGATGGGCCTGGCTACCACATTCGTACTGGTTATGTCAAATATTGTAATATCTCTGGTAAAAGGCTTCATTCCGGCAAACGTAAGGATCCCTTCATTCATAGTAATCATCGCATCTTTCGTTACAATAGTGCAGCTTCTTATGCAGGCATACCTTCCCTCCCTGTTTGATGCACTGGGGTTATTCATTCCCCTGATTGTTGTAAACTGCATCGTACTTGGCAGAGCCGAAGCATTTGCGTCAAAGAATAATCTCTATTCTTCCGTTATTGATGGGTTTGGAATGGGACTGGGCTTTACATTTGCCCTCATGCTGCTGGGTGCAATAAGGGAATTGCTTGGCTCAGGTGCAATTTTCGGTTATAGGTTTATTCAGGGCGACGGCATTCTGATATTCATACTGTCACCGGGGGCATTCCTGGCTCTCGGGTATCTTATTATGCTGTCGCGCAAGGTCAATAAATAACAGAATAATATCATGGAATACGTTCTCTTAATCATATCGGCAGTTTTTGTCAACAATATTGTTCTCAGTAAATTCCTGGGAATATGCCCTTTTATTGGTGTCTCCGGCAAAGTGGAAACATCACTCGGAATGGCAGGAGCCGTGGCATTTGTTCTGACAATTGCAACCCTGGTTACTTACATTATCCAGTCATATATTCTTGAGCCACTTGGCATAACATACATGCAGACTATTACTTTCATCCTTGTCATAGCAGCGTTGGTTCAGCTGGTTGAGATAATTCTTAAGAAGGCCAGCCCGGCACTTTATCAGGCTTTGGGAATCTTCCTTCCGCTTATCACAACTAACTGTGCGGTTCTGGGTGTTGCAATTCTTGCAGTTCAAAACGACTATAATCTGATCAAAAGCATTGTATTTGCAATTGCAAATTCAATCGGATTCGGACTGGCTTTGATAATATTTGCAGGGCTGCGTGAGCAGTTTGAGCTGGCCGATATCCCGGCCCCGATGAAAGGCGTGCCGATTGCCTTTATCGTGGCAGGATTACTAGCTATGGCTTTTATGGGATTTGCCGGGATAGCCTGAAAACGGGCTGCAATAGTGGAAAGAAAATTTACTTTTTTAGTACCAGTATTTCAATACATGATTGCAGGTGATAGTTGCGGATTATTACAGGATACTTGGTGTCAAAGAAGGTTGCTCGGTTAATGATCTTAAAAGGGCTTACAGAATAAAGGCAAGGCAATATCACCCTGACATTAACCATCATCCCGGAGCTGTGAATCTATTCATTGCGGTCACAGAAGCATACGAGTTCCTTCTCGGAAAGCTAACAGAGAAAAGGAGTGAAGAAACCGGTCCTTATGTTTATGGCAGGGATTGGAATAGTGACCAGAGAGAGCGGGCAAGGGCAAGAGCAGCGCATTACAGCAGGATGAAATTTGAAAGTTTTACCCACACCGAAACCTACCGTACAACAAGAATTTTTGACGGTACAACAATAATATACGGCCTTCTGATCTCACTGCTGATAATAGGACTGGATATCTACAGCTATACCTTACTTAAATCACGGGCAACAACAGAGGAAGACGAGCCTTCCCTTGTTTTCATGCTACTTATCCTGACACTGGGGATAGGCTTCTTTGCATTTGCCTATATGAATCTTTTATCGTTTATACACAGCTCCAAAAAAAGAAAACAGGATGAGACAAAAAATAAGAAATCCGTTTGATGCGTCACAAAACTGTTGTTTTGGTTGTGGTCCTGAAAATAAAATTGGTTTAAGGCTATGTTTTGAGGAGACTCAGACAGGTGTACTCGCTACGTGGAATCCTGACAGGAACTACCAGGGCTACACGAATGTACTGCACGGCGGAATAATAGCCACTCTGCTTGATGAAGTGTCAGCATGGGCCATTCATGTTAAACTGAACACGGCAGGTGTAACTTCAAAGCTTACTGTAAGATATCTGAGCCCGGTGCACCTGTCAAAAGGAGCAGTAACCGCATTGGCAGAATTAGACAGAAAGGATGAAAGAACTGCCTTCTTCAAATGCACCCTTCTCGATGGCGAATCGAAAGTATGTGCTGAAGGGGAAACCGAATTCTTCCTCTTTCCTGAGGAAGTAGCCAGACGCAGGTTCATGTATCCGGGACGTGATGCATTCAGATTCTGACAAATTTGTAACTTTATGTGAAACAGACTGACATGAAAGCAGCTTTGGGAATCCTTTTAACACTCCTTGTAACAGCTACTGCCCCGGAGAAAAAGATGGTTGAAGTAAATAAACCGGATATGATACCTAATCAGGAACCTATATTCTCATTTGGCATTCTGGCAGATGTTCAGTACTGCGACTGTGAATCATTTAACACAAGGTTTTACAGAAACTCCCTGACAAAACTCGGGGAAGCCCTCAGATCATTCAGTGATCAGAAGGTTGATTTCATCATAAACCTGGGCGATTTGATTGACCGTGAGTACGAATCGTTTGAAAAGGTTCTTCAAATGATCTCGGCCTCCGGAATACCTGCCCACCATTGTCTTGGTAATCACGACTTCTCGGTTCACCCGCGTGATTCACGAAAAGTTGTGCAGGTTACCGGAACAAAGACCGGTTATTACTCATTCGCATATGAAGGATTCCGATTCATTATGCTCAATGGTAACGAAATCGCAGTTTATTCACCTTCTCATTCAGGCAAAAAGGAAGCAGAAAGGCTGCTAAACGAACTATCTGAAGCGGGTGAACCAAATGCATATGACTGGAACGGCGGAATAGGCGCGGAACAACTCGTTTGGCTCGGCAAGGAGTTAGACAGGGCAGTATCAAATAACGAAAAGGTGTTTCTGATGTGCCATTTCCCTGTATTCCCGCAGGGAACACATAATCTCTTTAACAGCAGCAGTGTGCTGACCATTCTTGCAAAGTACGATAACATAATCTCCTGGTTCAACGGACATAATCACGATGGTGGCTATGGCAATTACAAAATGATCCATTTCGTAACTTTCAGGGGAATGGTCGAATCGTCAGCAACAAACAGCTTTGCTGTTGTGGATGTATATGGCAATAAACTATGGATTAAGGGTTCGGGACGGGAAAAGAGTCAGATACTGGCCTATTAACCAGGCAACCATTGTCACATTCTGACCTTTATGAAACTGAAATCCACCTCAAGCACCGACTCAATGTACTCTCCCCTCGCCAGGATATCTTCGTCACCATCCTCATAATACCAGTTGACTTTGAGCCGG
>VGGM01000267.1 GCA_016868515.1 Bacteroidota bacterium
GTACCGTGCATTGGCATCAGAAAGTACAGGCCTGATGCCCGTAACGGCTATATCATCGGGCAGAAACCTGTTCAGTCTGAAAAGGAACTTTTTGTCCATATGCAGTCTCTCACTTACAGAGTCGAAGTGGGCTGCATAGAATTCTGCATGGACACCGGCATCGGTTCTGCCCGCACCGGTAACAGGAATCTCCTCCTTTAACTTCAGTGAAAGAGCTTCCTCAAGCACTTGTTGTACGGTAACGGCCCGTGGCTGCCTCTGCCACCCGTGATAGAGTGTCCCCTTGTATCTGAGGAACAGGAAATATCTCATTCAAACCATTGTATATCTGGTGAATACTACCAGAAAACAGCATAAAGTAGCGCTAAAACCACACAGATTAAATATGCCGAAATATTGAAAGCCCCGCTGGTCCTGAAAGTTTCGGAGGTGAGCCTGATACCCTTGCTGTCATCATCGCCCTTATTTGTGGAGAGACTGACCATGACTATAACAGCCATAGTAATTAAGGTTGTATAGAACATCTGGTCGAGGAATGGAAGTTCCACAGCCTTTGCCTTTAACAGGGCAGCAACCGGTATTGACAGAATTGCTCCCGTGATAGCACCTCTCGTATTGGTTTTCTTCCAGAATAGCCCAAGAAGGAATACCGCCAGCACGCCGGGACTAACCATGCCAGTGTATTCCTGTATGTACTGAAATGCCTGGGGAATACTCTCAAGCAATGGTGCTATTATACAGGCAATAAGCAGGGCTGATGCAACTGTAAGCCTGCCAACACGGACAGTAACCTTATCGGAAGCCTGCCTGTTGAAATATGGCTTGTAAATATCCATGGTGAATATCGTGGCAGTCGAATTGAGCATTGAGGCCAGCGACGAGACGATTGCAGCTGCCAGCGCCGCCACAACAAGCCCCTTGAGACCGACAGGTATGAAGTTCCCGATCAGCCATGGATATGATTTATCAAAATTAATGCTGCCGTCGGCCTTTGTAAAGGCTTCAGAAACACCTTCAATAACCGAGGTTCCCGGTTGCTGTGAATAGATCACATACATAATTATACCAGGGACTACCACAAAAACCGGCAGGAGAAGTTTAATGAATGCGGCGAATGCAATTCCCTTCTGTGCTTCCCTGAGCGATTTGGCTGCAAGGGTTCTCTGAATAATATACTGGTTGAAACCCCAGTAATAGAGATTGGCAACCCACATGCCGCCTATCAGCACCCCAATGCCGGGCAGATTGGCGAATTGAGGGTCGTCATGTTTAAGTATCATGTGGAATTTATCCCCGGCAGTATTGTACACGTGCTTTAACCCTTCAATCACACCTCCGTCGGGAGTTACCTTGCCGAGTGCTATCAGTGTTGTAATAAGACCTCCGGCTACAAGCAGCACAACCTGAACTATGTCGGTCCATGCTACCGCCGAAAGACCTCCATACAGTGAATAGGCAGCCGCAACAAAGGCAAGCCCCCAAATGGCAATTGTAATCATGCTGCCGTCGCCGGTACCTATTACCGTATCAAGAGCCTTGGCTCCCAGGAAAATAACAGAAGTCAGATTTACGAAAATGAACAGAGATATCCAGAAAATGGCAAGTATCGTCTTGAGAGTAGTATTAAACCTCTGCTCCACAAACTGCGGAATGGTATATATACCTTTTTCAATGAATACAGGCAAAAAGTACTTCCCTACAATAATAAGGGTGATTGCAGCCATCCATTCGTATGAGGCTATGGCAAGGCCGATTGCGAATCCCGACCCCGACATGCCGATAAACTGTTCAGCTGAAATATTCGCTGCTATAAGGGAGGCTCCGATTGCCCACCACGGAAGCTTTTTACCCGCCAGAAAGTAGTCCTCGGCATTCCGTTCGGTCCCCTTCCTGTTTCTCGATACCCATAATCCCAGTCCGATTATTCCTACAGCATATGCCGCGAAAATAATGGAGTCAATCAATTCGAATCTGCCGCTCATCTCCCAAAGGTTTCATCAAGGTTTGTTAATGAGCTTAAAAGTATAAAGGAAATCAATATGCAAACCATCTTACATCTTTTTTTTTAATGTAACAGGCTTTTGTCGCATGCCATGTGTCCATTTGTCCTAAACCTGCTAATTTTGCATTATAACTCATAACTGGTCAGAAATGGTAAAGAGAGGCTTTGCAAGCGATAATAATGCAGGAATTCATCCTCTGGTACTGCGGGAGATGGATCGAGTAAATACAGGGCATACAATAGGTTATGGAAGCGATCCATATACTGAGGAAGCTATCAGACTACTGAAGCAGCATCTCGGTGAAAATGCCGAAGTCTACTTTGTTTTTACGGGAACCGCGGCCAATGTACTTGGTATTTCCGCGGTAACGCGCCCGTGGCATTCGGTAATAACGGCCTTCACTGCCCATATTGAACAGGATGAGTGCGGAGCCCCCGAACGATTCTCAGGGTGCAAGGTGCTGACTGTCGATACACCCGATGGCAAACTTACAACCGGGATGCTGAAAAAGCACATGCACGGGTTCAACTTCGAACATCACTCGCAACCCAAGATAATTTCAATCTCTCAGGTTACCGAAATGGGAACTATTTACAAACCATCAGAAATTGAATCCCTTGCACTGTTTGCCCACGATCATGAGATGCTGCTCCATATGGACGGCGCCAGGATAGCTAATGCTGCTGCCGCTCTGAATCTGCCTCTCAAGAGCTTTACAACCGATGCGGGTGTTGACCTGCTATCGTTCGGCGGAACCAAAAACGGATTGATGGCTGGTGAAGCAGTCTGCTTTCTTAAACCCGGACTTGCCAGCGATTTCATGTATATAAGAAAGCAGGGCATGCAACTGGCTTCAAAAATGAGATTTATCGCTGCTCAATTCATTGCATGGTTCAGGAACGACCTCTGGCTTGAACTCGCCGCTCATTCCAACGCCATGGCCCGGACCCTCTTCAACGAGATTAGCTCAATAGAAGGGATCACCATCACACAGCCTGTTGAGGCTAACGGGATTTTCGTAATATTGCCGGCCGGAGTAGCCGAAGAACTGAGCAGGCACTTCTTCTTCTATCCCTGGAATGACGAGATTTCAGAATACAGGTGGATGACCAGCTGGGATACGACAGAGGATGATATCAGCAAGTTTGCAGCCCTGGTAAGGCGGCTTATGAAACAGGGATAATAAGCGAACTGTCACCGTAGCTCAGAAATCTGAAGTCATTGTCAAGCGCATAGTCGTACATCTCTTTCCATCGGGTTCCGGTAAATGCGGCTATCAGTAGCAAAAGGGTGCTGCGGGGCTGATGAAAATTGGTCAGCAACCCTTTTACTACCCTGAAACGGTACCCGGGTACGATTATAAGACTTGTCCTGCCCTCAAGTATACCGGTTGAATTAGAATGAATATACTCTTCAACAGCTGAAAATGATTCTGCAAGGGGTACATCTCTGTGTGGCCTGTAGGGGTCCCATTGACCAACGTGGGGGCCTGTTGC
>VGGM01000268.1 GCA_016868515.1 Bacteroidota bacterium
TAAGGATCATCTGGCAATAGCCTTCCGTGAAAAACTACTGGGAGAAAAGGTACCCGATGCTTCACCGTTAAAGGGTTATGAAATAGCAAGTGCCGGAATTACCGGCATCAACATGCTCCTGGGCTGGGAGATGAATCTGGCTGTTGGTAGCAGGGAAGAGGGAGAAACCAACAGCATCGAATTCAATTCAAAACTGATAAATTTTCAGACTCCCCTGAGAATTTCTGACAACCCCAGGTAACTTTTTACCGGGGCTTTTCGTCACAGCTACAAAACAGCTCATAAACACTTAAAATCTATTAAGCCATGAAAAGGATGTTTCTTATTTTGACAGCAAGTCTTATATCAGTACCGGGCATTACCCAGGAAGAGGCGGGCAAAAGCGGCAGATTCTCAAAAGGCAGCATAGAAATCCTCGAAATGCTCGAAGAGGATTCGATGCAGTCATTCAGCAAACAGGAAGACCCCCTTCCTGATGTTTCATTTTTTCAGGATGAGAAGAATTCAGACTCCCGTCCGCGTAACAGCAGAAGGTTCAAGGGTCACTGGAGCGGAATTGAAATCGGATTTAACAACTTTCTTACATCCGATTACAGTATGGTTATTCCCAATGATGTTTATTACATGTCGTTAAACTCAGGGAAATCAAAGAATGTCAATATCAACTTCGGGCAGGTAAACATAGGCATAACCAGGCGAATCGGATTTGTTACGGGGTTGGGTTTCCATATGAGCAACTATATGTTTGAAGGAAACAACAACCTGGCAAAAGGGACAAACGGAGTAATCGAGCCTCTCTATCCGGAAGCCGGCATCAGCTATGAGAAAAGCAAGCTTACTACCAGGTATATTTCAGCACCGTTGCTGCTCGAAATTCAGATACCCGCCGGTTACAGCAAGCACATCAACATTGCAGCCGGCCCGATCGGAGCTGTAAAGGTAGGATCACATTCCAAAACCGTTTTCTATAGCGAAGGCAAACAGAAGGTTAAGGACCACAGCGATTTCAGCCTGAATATGCTCAGATATGGTTTCACCGGCAGAATCGGTTTCGAAATGGTTCAGTTCTACGGCACTTATTACATGACCCCTCTTTTCAAGGAAGGTAAAGGTCCCGAGCTTTATCCGTTCGAAATTGGAGTGTCTTTTACTTTAAATGACTAAAAAGCCATATTTTCGAATTCATTAACCGGCGCGGTGGGATCTCCGCGCCGGTTTTTTTTGGGACGGCCTGTTGCTGCTCACTCCGGCGATTATTGCATTTTGGTTATCTTTGCGCTGGCGCAACAGTTTATAATCAATTTCTTATGCTCAGCGAAAGGGAAAAGAGAAGATACAGCAGGCAGATAATCCTGCCCGATGTAGGAGAGAAGGGACAGGAGGCTCTTAAGGCGGGAAAGGTGATGGTTGTCGGTGCCGGTGGACTGGGGTGCCCTGTGCTGCAGTATCTGGCCGCAGCAGGGGTGGGGAAAATTGGCATAGTTGAATTTGACCAGGTTAGCGAATCAAACATTCACAGGCAGATTCTATATGGAAGCAGGGATGTGGGTAAACTGAAATCAATTATTGCAAAGAACATCCTGGAAAAGATAAATGATCTTGCTGTTATTGAAATATTCAATCTCCGGCTCACTGCCGGTAACGCTTCGCGGATTCTGTCGGGCTGGGATATCATTATTGATGCAACAGATAATTATGAAACCCGTTATGTTATCGACAGATTTTGTTCAGAAGGAGGAATTCCAATGATTCACGGCGCCATATACATGCATGAAGGGCAGGTTTCAGTATTCAACCACCGGGGGGCAGGATCGTATGCCTACTATCATCCCTGCGATGAAACCCGATCGGGGAATCCTGATCCCTCCTCGGTAGGTCTGTTCGGCGTACTACCGGGAACCACTGGTTCGATCATGGCATCGGAGGCGATTAAATTAATTACCGGAACAGGCGAGGTCCTTGCAGGAAAACTTCTGACATTCAATACCATGAATAACAGTTTCATTACCATCGATCTTCCTTTACCCGGTTTGAAGCAGGAAACAAGATAACCAATAAATAATAAGTCATGAGATTACTACTGATAAGCAATTCGACAAATGCAGGGGAAGAGTACCTGAATTATCCCAAGCAGAACATAAAGGAGTTCCTGGGCGAAAAACCTGTTAAGGCACTCTTCATCCCCTATGCCGCGGTGACTTTTTCATTCGATCTGTATGAAGAAAAGGTGAGGAACCGTTTCAGGGAGGTGGGCCACGATGTGCTATCGATTCACAGGTTCAGCGACCCGGTAAAGGCAATAGAAAATGCAGAGGCAATTGTTGTTGGCGGCGGCAACACGTGGCAATTGCTTAAAATGGTAAGGGACAACATGCTGATTGAGCCGATAAGGAAGAGAGTGCTCGGAGGCATTCCCTATATCGGATGGAGCGCAGGCTCGAATCTTGCGTGCCCTACAATAAGAACGACTAATGACATGGCCATTACTGAACCTGATTCCTTCAAATCTCTGGCTCTGATCCCATTCCAGATCAATCCGCACTACCTCGATGCAAATCCGGCCGGGCATGCAGGAGAAACCCGGGAACAGCGCATCGAGGAATTCATTGAGATCAATCCCGGAATTCATGTGGTGGGTCTGAGGGAGGGAACAATGCTGCTGATAGAACAAGCCAGAATGAAGCTGATCGGTCCCCGCAAGGCAAGAATATTCCTCCGCGGGCAAGCCCCTGACGAATTGGGCCCGGAAAACGATATGACATACCTTCTGAAATAGCTGTTGGTTCGGTGATCTCCTGAATTTAGATGACATGAAACGCTTGGCCGGGTTTGTAAGATTTATCCTTCTGTCAGCCGGGTTTATTTTCGCAGTGCTGCTGGCTCTTACCGCAATTTACGGTGACAATGTTGCCGGGCTGGTGATCCAGGAAATAAACAGCCGGTCGGAGGTCAAAACGACCCTGAACGATGCCCGGCTGAGCCTTTTGAGGCGTTTCCCGAGGGCGTCGGTAATTCTCAGCGATGTGGCCGTGCGCGGACCTGTGGAAGTAACCGGCAATGACACTATAGTAAGGGCCTCGTCAATCACGCTTGAATTCAAAATATCGAATATTCTCAGGAAAAATTATACTGTTGAATGGCTTTCAATCTCCGGAGGGGCCGTCAATATATTCACTGACAGTTCAGGGATAAGTAATATACCTCAGGCACGAAAAAAAGAGGGCAGGGAGGCTCCGGCAAACCTTAATATAGATCTGAGAAACATAAGAGTTGACAATATTCTGCTATCGACCCTCAACAAACCAAAGAATCATTCCAGCTCAGTTCTGCTGAAATCAGCCAGGCTGTCGGGCAAGATGGCCAGCAACGATATTGTTCTTAGAGCCGACGGAGCATTTGAGATCAACACACTTTCGGTAAACGGCATCAACGTTCGTGATACTGTGGGTGGCCGCATATCGCTTGATTTCCACAA
>VGGM01000269.1 GCA_016868515.1 Bacteroidota bacterium
TTTCACAATACGACCTGCAAGTATCAAGTACCTTGTTAATTACCGCAAATCAGGTGAAAGATACTTCCTGAGCCATGTCAGGGGAGACCTCAGGTTCAGTGCCCGAAAGAGACGAGGGCTCTTCATCTCTTACTTCGATGTCTTTTTTGAAATGGCTATAACTTCGGCTTCCACCCAAAATGCAGTGAGGTTTGACCGGGATGAAATAATTCCGGTTCAGACAGTTTTCTCGAAAACTATTAATGCCTATGACAGGGAATTCTGGGGCAACTTCGATTTCCTTAAACCTGAAGATGACCTGATAAAAAAACTGAGTTCAATTACACAGAGAATCTCAGGTTATGTGGAAGGAGTGTATTGATCAGAATTTGTCTATAATGCGGTAAAGTTCCGATAAGTCAGGAGTTAAGATAATATCTGTTCTCCTGTTCCTGCTTCTGGCATCAGCCGTATTGCGGTTATCTACCGGCAGGAACTCGCTCCGGCCTGCTGCCGTAAGACGTTTCGGGTCAATCCTGGTTCCTTCGGTTAGCTCCCTGACAACTGTTGTCGACCTCTTTACACTTAGATCCCAGTTATCCCTTAGCTGACCACCTGACGGCTTATATGGAACGTTATCGGTGTGTCCTTCTATCATAATCTGAATGTCGGGATTTCGCTCCAGAACAGTAACCAGCCTCTTGAGTGCAGTGCGGCCATTGGCATCTATATCCCAGCTGCCCGTCTTGAACAGCAGCTTTTCATCGAGTGAAACATAAACCTTTCCGTCTTTCATGGTGACAGTCAGACCGTTATTCTCAAACCCGAACAAAGCCTCCGATACCTTATTCTTCAGATCACGTACCGCTCTCTGTTGTGCATCAAGTATCTTTTCCAGCTCTACCAGGCGCTGGTTCCTCTTCTCAAGTTCAAATGTCAGTTCGTCGAGTGTAGCTTTCTTCTGGTCAAGGTTCATCTCCAGATCACGCAGAAGATTCTCCTTTTGCTGCAGATTTGCCTGGGCAGACTGAAGCTCTCCAAGCAACCTGGAGGTCTCCCTTACATTGCCCTTAACAAGTTCGTCCTGGGCATTCTGCAGGTCAAGATACTTATTGTTCAGTCTGCTGAAATCCTGTAGTAACCTGTCGCGTTCCGCCTGAACCGACCGGTAGTCGTCGTTAATGCCCGAATACTCTTTTTCCATGGCTGCAATCCTGGCTTCCAGTTCCCTGTTGGCTATCGAAAGCTGAATATTGTCAGATTTATAGGCATCCCTTTCATTGACATTCTGCTGACTGGCGTCGCGAAGATTGCCGTAGCGCCCGGCTGGTACGCAGGAAATTGCCGCAAAGGCAATAGCGGCATACAGGTAATTGACTCTCTTCATCATTAAAAGTTTTGTTGATAACGATCCTTTTCCGTCTTAAATTGTTACATAGTATAGCCTGAGGCAAAAATAAGAATTTCCATCAATGCCGGCCAACCGGAAAGGAGCTTTTAATATTTGCTATATTTGCAGCAGGCAATAAATACAAATTGCTGATGAACGAGGAGTATAAATTCTTGTATGATATTTCATCACCGGATGATCTGAGGAAACTCGACCGTGCCGATCTTGTTAAGGTATCAAATGAGCTCAGAAATTTCATTATCGATGTGGTGAGTTCAAATCCCGGCCATTTCGGCGCCAGTCTTGGTGTCGTTGAACTTACGGTGGCGCTGCACTATGTTTACAATACCCCCTACGACAAAATTGTTTGGGATGTCGGACATCAGGCGTACGGACATAAGATACTTACAGGCAGAAAGGAGATTTTTCATACAAACAGGAAATACAAGGGGGTTAGCGGATTCCCGAAAATAAGCGAAAGTGAATATGACGCATTCGGTGTCGGCCATTCTTCAACATCGATCTCTGCTGCCCTTGGAATGGCTGTCGCTGCTAAAAGCAAGGGTGAAGATCGCAATATTGTTGCCGTAATCGGTGACGGATCAATGACTGCCGGACTGGCATTCGAGGGACTTAACAATGCTGGTTCCGAAAAAACCGACATTCTGGTAGTACTTAATGACAACAATATTGCCATCGATGCCAATGTGGGGGCTCTGAAGGAATACCTGGTAGATATCACGACCAGCCGTACATACAACAAATTCCGCAACGACATTTGGAACAACCTGGGCAGGATTAAAAGGCTGGGACCCAAGGCAAGAACACTTGTGGCCCAGCTGGAGGCCGGCATTAAAAGCACAATACTTGACAGGAGTAACCTGTTCGAGGCTCTTAATTTCAGATACTTCGGACCGGTTGACGGACACGACGTGCTCCACCTCGCTTCAGTGCTCGAAGATATGAAACATATTAAAGGGCCAAAACTGCTGCACTGTATCACAAAGAAGGGTAAAGGTTTCAGGGAGGCTGAAATAAACCAGACAATGTTTCATGCTCCCGGTAAATTCGACAAGATTACCGGTGAAATACTCAACACTTCAAACGGCAACGAACCTCCGCTTTATCAGGACGTATTCGGTCATACAGTGCTTGAACTGGCTGGCATCAACGAAAAAATAGTGGGCATTACACCCGCTATGCCAACTGGTTGTTCGCTCAACATTATGATGAAGGAGATGCCCGAACGCACTTACGACGTCGGGATTGCCGAACAACATGCAGTTACATTTTCGGCCGGACTTGCCTCACAGGGACTTCTTCCATTCTGCAATATCTACTCCTCCTTCATTCAGAGAGCTTATGACCAGGTCATTCATGATGTCGCCCTTCAGAATCTGAAAGTTGTATTCTGCCTCGACAGGGGAGGACTTGTGGGAAGCGATGGTGCTACCCATCACGGATTTTTCGACCTTGCATTCATGAGGAATATCCCCAACATGATTGTTGCAGCACCGATGGATGAGGTAGAACTGCGTAATATGATGTACACGGCTCAGCTCAATGAAATAAGGAATCCTTTCAGCATAAGGTACCCGCGCGGCAGGGGAATTTTTACTGACTGGCGCAAACCCTTCCAGAAAATTGAACCAGGAAAAGCCAGACTACTCAGAAAAGGAAACGATATCGCCGTACTGAGCATCGGCCTGCCAGGGAACTTCATCGAAAACGCAGCATCGGTACTTGAATATGAAGGCATCTCAATAACCCATTATGACATGCGCTTTGTCGCGCCTGTTGACGAGGAGGTCCTGCACGAGGTATTCAGGAACTTTGACAAGATAATTACCGTGGAGGATGGCATGCTCAAGGGCGGCTTTGGAAGCGCAGTCATTGAGTTCATGTGCGACAACTTCTACTCGGCAAGGGTAAAACGCCTGGGAATACCCGATTATTTCGTTGAACACGGAACACAGGAGGAATTATACCGTGAGTGCGGATTCGACACAGCTTCAATTGCAGAAACCATTCGGCAAATGACTGGTAAGGGAAATAAACCCTCCCGCGGAAGGAATCTTAG
>VGGM01000270.1 GCA_016868515.1 Bacteroidota bacterium
ACCAGGGTAGAACAGTTGATTGTTAAGTAATTAACAGGTAACAGACATAATAAAAAAGAGGCACGGCTTAACACCCGCGCCTCTTTTTTATGGCTATACAGCTACCGCTCTCCGGCAAAAACGAATACCTCCTCGATTGGCAGTGCGAAGACCTTCGAAATATCATATGCCAGCTTCAGCGACGGAACATACCTGTTCTTTTCAAGGAAAACTATTGTCTCCCTGCGAACATTGACAAGCCTTGCCAGTTCCTCCTGGGTTAAGTTATGCCTGGCCCTGAGCTCTTTGATCCTGTTATTCATTTCTCTGCCCCCTCAGGTAGATTATAACCCAGATAACCGCAAAGACAACAGCCATTGCCAGTATGCCCGATCCGATCAGAACCTCAGTGTCAATATTAACCCTGTCTTTGATGTAAATCACTGCAACCCATATGTAGAGCGAAATAAAATAGGAGAGCGATGATGCCTTCGTCATTATCCGTTTTGACATCTCGTCTTCTACCGGCTCATTGCGCCGTGCCGACCCGAGTCTCCTGAAAGCAAACCAGAGTCCGAAAATCACCAGGACAAGTATCACAAGATACTGAATCCATTCAGCAGCCGGCAGGGAGCCGGAACTGCTCATAAACCATGTAGATGTTGCAAGCACAAGAAGTGCCACGAGAAATGCGATTGATGTCTTTTTCATAGTTGGTAGTGTTATTTAATTCTAACACAAAGTTAGAAATATATAACATATGAATGCAAATTTTTTCAGTTATTTTTTAAATACCTGAATGAGCTACATAGTAACCCTTTTAAAAACCAGCCTTTCCTCGTCCCTGCGAGCTATTTTTTCGAGCAGATCCCTGAATTCATTGAACCGTTCCGCCTGATATACCCCCTTGTTCATACCGAGTTTTCTGACCACCGACAGCCGGTTGCCGTCGATAGTATAACTGAAGCTGCACGATGCCATGTCGTTCGAAAGGACAATATCCTGTGGTATAACTTCAAGAACGTATCCTGCGGGCATATGGAAGCAGGTTGAATCAATTGCCATGTTGTTTCGTTTTATAACTACCGGGCTTTCCCGGCGCCTCGATACAACCGGAACACTCTGGGTTCCCGACACAAGACCCTGTTTTACCAACAGCATATCGCCCGACCGCGTTAAGCAGTTATTAGCCTCAAACGCCAGCTTTTTGGAAATAACCCGGGGATCGCCTGGTTTGGCTGCAATCTCGCAATTTGAGATGGTGATGTCGGGTATGGGGATGGATCTGAGCAGAGCCTTATGTCTGTCCTTCTCGTCCATCAGTGTAAGAGACTGTTGCTCACTGTAGTATGTGCCGCTATATACTCCCCTTTGTGTCACGCTTGCCTTACCATCGGCCGAGAGTACAACATCACTGAACACGACTGCACTATTATTATCATGGCTGTAAGCCGGTGTTTTCACAAGCTTGCCTCCGGTTTCAGAAACAAGCAGCACGTACCTGTCGTCGGTGAATGTGCCCAGGTAGTTTACCGGAGAGTAAGGGTTTGTGCATTCAAGCCAGATGGTATCGCCATTTAGAGGGACACATAATATTACGTGGTTGAAGTAGTCGGTTACCATTTCCTGCCGTACCGGTCGGTTGTTCTCGCCGGCATACACCAGGGTATAATATGACCTGATACCGGCTACTTTCAGAAGCGACATTACGTAATTGGAAAGGGCTTTGCAGTCGCCATACGAAAACCGGTCGACAGTGGATGCATCGAACGGCACTATACCGCCTATTCCCACCTGAATGCTTACATACCTGTTTTTCGTTTGGGAATATCTGTAAATGGCTGCAATCCTGTCATGGTCGTTATCCATTCCCGAAACAAGGTTCTTCACATGATCTTCAGTAGCCCCGGGCAGGGCCTGCTTGCCATCCAGCAACTTATGGAAGAAGGTGCTGAATACCTCCCATGAATCCGCCTTACCCGAGAAACCTTCGATAGAATAGTCCCCGGGTGACAGCAATACATATGGATAAAGTTCAGTGGGGTCGGCCTGGTATGGTTCTGACTTTTTGGCAGTAAAGTTCTCATAATGCCATGAATAGGAGTTATTCTTGCCGGCAGGAACTATCAGGCATGGCGGCATACCGTTGAACTCCATATAGTGTACCGGATATCCTGAAGGGACTGTGAGCTGGTATACTGCCTTTTCCACAGATGTCTCCGAACCTTCATAAACATAGAAAGATGGAAGGTAAAGCGCTGTCTTAAAAGTGAGGTCATATTGATATTCTACGGTAAACGGGTAGTTGTAATGCTTGGGATTTACAAACTTCACGCGGGTATCGGAATAGATCGAAAATCCGTCAAAGGCAGTGAAATCAATTATTTCGTCCGACTTAATGTTTCTGACCTTTTCACCCCTGGCATCGAAAATGGTTCCCGAGATTGCACCGACCCTGATAAGGGAATTGTAACCCACCTGCAGTTCAGAGGCAGTGACTCCGCCTTCTTTCAGGATGGTTCGAACCTCTCTGCATTTAATTGTCATCGAACCTGGATTCGCAATGGTAACCTGGAGTTCAGACAGTCTGACAACAACACTTGCATTTTCGAGCAGAGGTTTGGGAATAGCCTCGACTGGGTATTTGAGATTCTGCCAGCCCATCAGAGACGGCAAACAGGCGAAAACAGCCGTCAGGCACGCAAAAGTCCTATTCAGTCTCATCGGCCTTCCTTTTAAGGATTACTGGCTCAGCCTGTTTGGCTATCAATCTGTTATACAGATCGCGCAGAAGAGCATATTCATCGGAAAGAAATTGAATCTTATTAATCTCAAATGTGCAGATTACTCTTACTTCGTCTCCCTCATAACTGTAGCTGACTGTAGCTGTTATACCATCGTCTTTCGTTTTGTACCGTCCGTTTTCAGGCATTCTTTCAAGCCCGTAACCCACGGGAATTTTTATGATTGCTGTGTACTCCCTGGTTCTTCTGTGTGCAAAATCGACCGGATAGATCCGTTTTTCGAGCTTGAACGGGTTGTCGGTCATTTGTCCAAACACAAAAGGATTGACAATTAGCAAATCACCTGCTCTCTGTATTTTGCCGGCAACAGTCACCTCAGTTGAAAAAACACACTTCCCGTAAATATTCTCAATATCCTTTATACTATAGCTTCTTATGCTGTACCCCTGACGGGCCTTCTCAAACGACTCGGCAAACTCATCTTCACTCGCATAGCTGTGATAGTCCTTCCGGAAGTTGAATGCTGCATAATCCTCCATCTCCTCAGTTACCTTTCCGGTGAGATTATCAGAATCATCAACTGACAATTCGCATCTCACCACACTTTTTTCACCCTTTTCAGGGGTTAGGTCAATCCATTTACCTGCGCCCTCCTCCACCAGCCTGCCCTGCTGATTAAGGGTCCGCACCGGCAGCATCCCCAAGGGCATATACTTTT
>VGGM01000271.1 GCA_016868515.1 Bacteroidota bacterium
CTACCAGGATGTATGATATTACAAACTATGCCTATTTTTCAGGCAACGATGATGAAGCCTCGGAAATCGTCAACCGCCTTGCAGACGAAACCCTGGCGCTCGGAGCAGAAAAAGTTGTACTGGCAGAGTGCGGTCACGGGTCACGGTCGTTCAGATGGGAAGGTCCCAATTATATAAGCAGAAAATATCCCTTTAAAGTGCTGACATCAATTGAGCTGATAAACGAATACATAAGAGAAGGGCGCATCAGTCCCGACCTATCAAAAAACACCAAAAAGGTGACCATTCACGACCCCTGCAACCTGGTAAGAGGAGGAGGAATAATGAAGCAGCAGAGAGAGATTCTGAACCGGGCAGTTTCTGACTTTACAGAGATGAATCCGTTTGGGAACGACAATTACTGCTGCGGAGGAGGTGGAGGCCAGCTATCGATGAGCGAATATAATGACAGAAGGATGGGGGCCGGTAAAATCAAAGCCGACCAGATAAAGGCCACGGGAGCGGAAGTGGTGGTAACACCATGCCATAACTGTGTCGACCAGCTTATCCAGATCAACCAGGCCTACAAGCTAAATGTTCAGATAAAAACCATGGCAGAGATTGTTGCCGACGCATTATAAAGACACCTGACCTAACCACAAAAACACCAACCTATGAGTAAACTTATATACCTCGACAACTCAGCGACAAGCTTTCCGAAGCCCGATGTGGTTTACGATTTCATGCACAGTTTCTATAAAAAGCATGGGGTGAACCCGGGCCGTTCGGGTTTTGATGCCGCACTGGAAACCGAAGAGGTAGTTTCGAACACGAGGAAAATGCTCACCAACCTCTTTAATGGTGGCAGTGATCATAACAGACTGACTTTCAGCTATAACGCCACCGACTCACTAAACCTTATCCTGCAGGGTCTGGCTGAGAAGGGCGATCATGTTATTACAACGATGCTTGAGCACAACTCTGTTCTGAGGCCATTGTACCACATGGAGATGGATGGCCGGATAGAGGTTACTTATCTTCCCTTTGATGAGTCGGGCTATGTTCATCCTGATGATGTTAGGAAAGCCATCAGGAAGAACACGAAGATGGTGGTTTTGAATCACTGTTCGAATGTAATCGGTACAATACAGCCGGTTGCCGAAATCGGGAAAATATGCCGCGAATCAGGGGTCCTATTAGTGGTAGACGGAAGCCAGAGTGCCGGCGCCGTACGTGTCGACATGCAGGCCATGAATATTGATGCGTTTATTTTCACAGGCCATAAGTGCCTGATGGGCCCTACCGGCATAGGTGGTTCCTATGTAAGGGAGGGTGTTACGGTTCGTCATACCCGCTATGGAGGAACCGGTGTTCGCTCTGCTCACCCCACCCATCTCGATGAGTATCCGTACAGACTGGAAACAGGAACACTGAACCTTGTCGGTGTTGCAGGTCTTCATGCAGGGGTTAAGTGGGTACAGGAACAGGGCATTGACAATCTCCACAAAAAGGAGATGGATCTCTGGGCAAAACTTAAGGAGGGTATTGAGAAAAACGAAACTGTCACCACCTATTGTGCCAACAGTGCTGCCAATCATAATCCTGTGCTGAGCTTCAATATAAAAGGATTTGAGGCAGGCGATGTAGGCACCATGCTTGATGTTGACTATAATATTGCCTGCCGCACGGGACTGCAGTGTGCGCCACTGGTTCACAGGCATATGGGAACAGAATCAATTCACGGCACTGTCAGGTTCAGCATCGGACCGTTCACAACTCACGAGCATGTTGAGGCAGCCATAGAGGCTGTTGCAGATATTGCAGGGATAAGGAATTGATCTTATCTCAGGACAAGCGTCTGATGTAAATCTCCGGAGCAGCCCTTCGTGTTAGGCAGCCTTAGGGCAAATCTCTTATGCAAGCTAACCCTTCCGGCCAGATCTTTATAAAAGGTAACTCTTTTTATAAGCCCTTTTCAGCACCCTCCGGCAACCTTTTTCTTGGCCACTCTCGGTATAATAGCCGGAAGCGCAGGAGCAGGAGCAGATGATCCATCGGCAGGAACTACGCCACCTCCGCCCAGAGCCATTGAGGCACTTTTCCGGAAATCATATCTGGCAAACTCCTCACTCGGGCTTGTAGAAGTAGGGGCCTGCGGGTTGAGAATATTGTCAAACCAGTAATTCAGCCCACCTTCGAGTACATAATTGTTCTCATAGCCCAGCTGGCGAGTGATCATCCATGCCTCGTTTGCCGTTACCGAACCATTTGAATAGAAGACATTCATCTTGATATCCTGATGGAGAATATCGGTCCATTCATCTGAAAGAATATCGGAAAACGGGATGTTAACAGCACCCGGCAGGCTGAATTTCTCAAACTCATCCTGGGGCCTTACATCAATCAGTCTTATCGACGGATCCTTACTCACCAGCATGTCTGCGATAAGCTCGGGAGCCAGAAACTGTGTTCGTGAATTTACCTCCTCAAGAAGCTGTCCGGCCGTAAGTTTATACGGTTTTGTGGTGTTCTGGGGAACCGCGGCTATTATCAGTCCGAGGGGGATGATTGCTGCGGCAAGAATTACTCGTGGGTTCATATCTTTTATGTTACTGGTTACTGGTTGCTGGTTGCTGGTTGCTGGTTGCTGGTTGCTGGTTGCTGGTTACTAGTTGCGGGTTGAGGGTTAATATTCTTCGCGCGGGAATTTCTTCTCGGCCCATTCGGCGACAAAGAACATGCCAACGGCGGCCAGGATAAGAAGAAGACCAAACACTCCATCCCTCATTCCAAGGGCTTCCGATACCTTAGGTTCGCCCAGGTATTTTGCCATATATAGCTCATCCCAGATGTCGTAGCCGATACCAAAGAGAAAAACTCCGATAAACAGCCCGATGATAAACACCATGCCGTCAATTTTGCCTATCGAAGCGGCGCAGAAACTTGTTCCGGGGCAGAAACCGCCGAGGATAAATCCGGCTCCCATAACAACCCCGCCAACAATGGCTGAAGTGAGGAAAGTCGGGTTGACATACACCCAGTTAAGGTCGATCCATCCGAAGAGGCTCATAAAGAGAAGCCCGAGCATTGCGGTTATTGCTGCTGTGAAGAATACCTTCAGCACCACGGTATCGTAACCGTAGAATACACCGGCCAGTTTACGGCTCGATGAAAATCCGCTGCTTTCAAGTACCCATCCGAATCCTATACCAATGATAAAGGCAAGGAACAGGTTGGTGTTCTCCGATATAAATTCATTTACTGCCAGTGGTCCCATAGTTGTAACTTGTTTAAATCCAGTTTCTTCTTACAAAGTATGCCAGTGCGAATGCAGTGCCGAAAATAGCCATCATGGTTATGAACCCGCCGAGCGACAGCACTGCCATTCCGCTGAGGGCTGCTCCGCTGGTACATCCGCGGCCCAGCTGGGAGCCGAATCCGAACAGTATTCCG
>VGGM01000272.1 GCA_016868515.1 Bacteroidota bacterium
GGAGGCTTGAGAGGTATTGTTTTCCTGCTGCAATCTCTTCCCCGAGGGCCCTGATCCTGTTTCCAAGGTAGTCATTAGTTCTGTAATTGGCCAGGCGTGACAGTGACTGTCTGTATAAGTTGAATGGTTCCTGAATTTCGCCAAGATTTTGATAACTGCCGATAGTTTCGGCACTTGCTATTACGGGATTTGCCGTATCAGACAGCAGTTTTCCGAGGGCCAGTACTGCAATGTGGTCGGCCGGAGATTCGATGGCGGCGAGAATCTCACCTTTAATGACCTGTTGCCGGTCGTTGACATTCAGCATAACGAGCCGCCCTGATGATCGGGCGAAGAAAGTAACAGGCGGGATCCGGCTTGTTATTTCAATCTGGGCCGGTACTACATCGGGGTATTTAATGAACCAGGCTGCGAGTATAAAAAGTGTAAAGATGATAAACAGAACAGTGGTACCCCAGGCTACGAGAGCACGTGGTGGTGTTCCCATTATTTCCCGGACAGGTTCGGAGTGGACGATTTTAGTTTCCAAGTTCCAGCTGGTTTTTTATTAACCTGAAATAGGCGCCCTTTGCCTGTACAAGTTCATCGTGCGTACCTGTTTCCACTATTCTGCCCTCCTCGAGTACTGCAATTTTACCTGCGTTTCGTACTGTGCTAAGCCTGTGTGCAACAATAACTACTGTTTTCCCGGCGAAAAATGTTCCCAGATTGCCGGTAATAGCCTTTTCGTTGTTGGCATCAAGAGAGTTGGTTGCCTCGTCGAAAATAACTATTTCGGGATTTTTGTAAACCACCCTGGCAATTAGTATCCGTTGTTTTTGTCCTTCGCTGAGGCCATGTCCGTTAGCACCAATTTTGGTATTGTACCTGTTCGGAAGGGATTCGATGAAGGCTCTGATGTTTGCCAACTCGCATGCTTTCACGAGTCGTTCCTCGTCGATGAGTTCACTGCCCGGGGCAATGTTACCGGCGACGGTATCGGGGAATATGAAGCCATCCTGCATAACTGCTCCGGTATTTTCGCGCCAAATCCTGAGAGAGATATCATTAAGCCTCGTGTTCCCGACAATAATTTCACCTTCAACAGGCTGGTAGAAACCGAGTATCATTTTAAGCAGGGTTGTTTTACCGCTGCCGCTGGTTCCGACGATGGCAGTAACCTGGTTTTCAGCAATGGCCAGGTCGATGTTGCGCAGGGCATACGGTGATCGGGGGCCTTCGTACTGAAATGAGAGGTTGTTTATATAGACGGACCTTGATTCCGGCAGTCGCCGGAGTTTGCCTGCGGGGTCGGGCTCTTCATCGTCCATGGCATGCACCTCTGAGAGGCGGCCGATGCTCATTCTGGCATCCTGTGTAAGACGCAGGAACATTGCCACCTGGCTGAGCGGGACATTGAGCTGCCCAATGATGAACTGAACTGCGAGCATCATACCCAGTGTCATCTCGCCTCCTATGACCAGTGTGGCCGCAAGAATTGTGATAAGGATATTGGTTACTTCATTTATAAATGTAGCACCGGCTGTTTGGTATTGTGCTATTCCCAGTCCGCGCACCTTAACCCTGAACAGGTCGGCCTGAATATTTTCCCACTCCCATCGTTTGCTGTTCTCGCTGCGGGTAAGTTTTATCTCCTGCATGCCGTTTACTATGTTTATGAGGCTGCTGTTTGCAGCCGACATTTTGCGGAACCTTGCATGGTCGAGCAATGCACGACGCTTCATAAAGAGGGTGACCCATGCCACATAGAGAGCTGCGCCGGTAATGAACAGGAGCAGTATATAAACATTATAAACAGCCAGCACAATTCCGAACACAACCAGGTTGAAGAACGAGAAGAGTATGCTAAGGGTTGCCGAGGTAAGGAAAGCCTCAATCCGGTTGTTATCGTCAATCCGCTGCAGAATATCTCCTGTGAGTTTTGTATCGAAGAAGGCCACCGGCAATGACATTAGTTTATGCAGGAACCCTGAGATTATGGAGACATTAACCCTGGTTCCGATATGAAGAAGCAACCAGCCGCGTATAAACTCGACCGTCATTCTTCCGGTTACCAGGGCAAGCTGGGCAAACAGCAGCAGGTAAATAAACCCGATATCGCTGTTGTTAATACCGACATCAATAACTGACTGGGTAAGGAATGGAAGGACAAGCTGGATAAGGCTGCCGAGTAGTAACCCCAGGGCAAGCTGGATAACATATTTCCGGTAGAGGCGGAAGTATTTTGCAAGGAACCGGAAACCGGGACGCTGCTCCTTCTCCTCTTCGTGATCGAAGAATTCGGGTTTAGGCTCGAGTATCAGCACCATACCCGCCGGGTTATTTTCAACGAGTGTTGTGCCCCAGTTTCTGATGAATTCAGAGTGGCTGAATGTGACCAGGCCGGCGGCGGGGTCGGCAACAAATACTCTTTTTGCAGTAATCCTGTAAACAACAACAAAGTGATTCTGTCGCCAGTGGGCCACGGCAGGCAGGGGCACGTTCTCCCTGAACCGGTCGAAGGAAATCCGGACCCCGATGGTTCTGAATCCAAGCGAATCGGCAGCCTCCGACAGTCCAAGAAATGAGACACCCTCGCGGGTAATATGACATTTACGGCGAAGGGTTTCGAAGGAGATTGATTTCCCGTAGTGTAATGCAATCATTTTCAGGCATGTGGGCCCGCAATCCATTGCATCGGGTTGTTTGATAAACGGGAATGACATTTCTGATTCACTTCATCAATCGACACCAAAGATATGGATAATTATCGTACAGGCTAAGCGCTTTGCAGGCAAAAGGGTTGTAGACGGACTCATGTAATTGGTACGCCGGAAATGCTATATTTGTTCCTTTGATAACTGAGTCAGGGGTTGTTCAGGAAATACACCGATAAAAATATTCTTGATGGTATCCGGCAGCAGGACGACAAGGCATTGAAGTATGTCTACGACTGCTATTTCCCTATGGTGAAGAACCATGTACTCAGGAACAGTGGCGACCACAGCGATGCCGGAGAGGTTATGCAGGAAAGCATAATAGTATTATACAAACAGGCACTTACCGGAGAGTTAAACCTTTCAACCGATCTGAAAGGGTATTTCTTTGGTATAGTCAGAATGGTCTGGAGTTCAACACTAAGGCAGAAACAGAAGTTTTCGGAACTTAATACCGATGTGGCTGAGGAATCACCTGCTGGTGAAGAGGGTGATACGGCAATGCTAGAAAAGATTATTGCACGGGCGATGAACCTTATGAAGGATGATTGCCGCGAGGTATTGCTGATGTTTTCGGCAGGTAAAAGCTATGCGGAGATTGCCCGGGTACTTGGTCTGAAGAGCGCGGAGTATGCCAGAAGGAAAAAATATCTCTGCAAGGACGCGTTGATGGAGCTGATAAAAAAGGACAGAGAATACCGCGATCATTTTGAATAGAACCAGAAAGCCGTTC
>VGGM01000273.1 GCA_016868515.1 Bacteroidota bacterium
TTGGTATGTGGTATGAGAGATTTGTAATCATAATATCTTCACTTGCACAGGATTACCTGCCATCGAGCTGGGTAAGCTACTCACCAACAGCTGTCGACATAGGTATTTATATCGGTACCTTTGGTATTTTCGCAACAGGGATGCTTCTGTTTATCAGGTATATCCCGATAATCGCAATTTCTGAGGTCAAGAGCCTTGCCCGCAAAGGCAAATGTGCTACTAAAACCGCTGCAGAATGAAACAGAAAGAGATCATAGCTGTTTTTGACAATGATGAGGATCTGGTAAGCGCCATCAGAAAGCTTCTGGAAAATAAGATCCGCATCAGGGATGCATACACCCCTTTCCCGGTTCACGATGTCCTTCGCCTGCTTGGGCGTGAGACCCGACTTCCATACTTTGCGGTCATTGCGGGAGCAGTAAACATAATTGCGGCACTTGGCTTTCTCTACTGGGTGGCCGTGATTGACTATCC
This sequence comes from Bacteroidota bacterium, assembly GCA_016868515.1. GTDB lineage: Bacteria > Bacteroidota > Bacteroidia > Bacteroidales > VadinHA17 > SLNP01. Next base: position 475 of record VGGM01000273.1, read on the forward strand.
CCTGAACTTCGGAGGGAAGCCTGCTTTCACACTGCCCGCCTTCGTGGTTATTACCTACCTGCTTACCATTCTTCTCACATTTTTAATCACCTCATTACTTTTTCAGGTGCGCACAGGCCTCTACCCCGGTAAGGAGCCGGAAGAGGTAATGGAAGGTTCGACCGATGACAAGTTCATTCTGGCCCTGGGCAGCAATATCGACATGAACGAAAAAGACAGAAGCATGGCCGATTCTATTCTGAGGGAGTGTGGCGCAACAGATATTATTGAAAGGGAAAGAGATAATGAAAAAAAGTAAGAGTATGTTGAGAATTCTTATCGTTGCCTCCCTGATCCTTTCAATGGGGTGCGACAGGGGTCCGAATGATCCGGGATGGGACTATTTCCCGGGGATGGCCTATTCACCGGCCTACCAGACCTGGTCAGAGAATCCCGTTCTCCCTGGCGGAATGACCCAGCAGAGTCCGGTTCCAGGAACCATACCGCGGAATATGATTCCCTTCCAGTATGAAAAAACCGAAGAGGATCTTTTAAGAGCGGGGCTTGAACTCGTGTCTCCGCTTGAGCCATCAGAAGAGATCGCGGAACAGGGAAAGAGAATCTACGCTCTGTATTGCAAAAACTGTCATGGGGAGAAGGGAGACGGTCTGGGTCACCTCTTTACTTCAGGAAAGTACCTGGTACCGCCCCGTTCGCTGGTAAGCGATGCGGTGAAACAGTTGCCCGATGGCAGTATCTATCATGTTATCACAGTCGGGTTCGGCGTAATGGCCGACCACGGTTCCATAGTGAGACCTGAAGAGAGGTGGAAGGTTATACAGTACATCAGGCAGGGATTTCAGGATACAGACAAATAGTATAATACATACTGATAATCTATATCAATATGAAAGAAACCTTCATTATTCCAACGAAAGCAAGGATACTTGCGCTGGTGCTTATTGCCATCGGTGTGCTTGCCATAGTTATTGGTTTCGCAAAAGAGGGCCCTGGGACATGGAGTGTTCTCCTGATCAATAATTTCTACTTTCTCTCGCTGGCCATGGGCGCCATGTTCTTCGTTGCCATTCAGTATGTTACCGATTCAGGCTGGTCGGCCATGTTCAAGCGTGTTCCGGAGGCTATGACCACCTTTGTGCCGGTGGCATTCATAGTAATGTTGATCATGGCTGCAGGCGTCAGGGATATTTATGAATGGGCCCACCGTGGCATAACCGCAACCGATGCCCTGATTGCCCACAAGGCACCATACCTCAATATACCATTCTTCTATGCCCGTCTGGCCCTCTTTTTCGGGCTGTGGATATTGCTTATCGCCACTCTCCGCAGGTTTTCGCTGCGTGAAGATGCCGGTGAAAAGGGAGAGACGGAGAGTTTCCTGAAAAGCAGAAAATATTCGCGTGTGTTCATATTCGTTTTTGCGCTCACCTTTTCGGTGGCTGCCTTCGACTGGATAATGTCAATAGACTCACACTGGTTCAGTACAATATTCGGTTTGCGGGCTATTATTTCGGCGTTCTACTCGGCTGTTGCCGTTATCATACTGATTTTACTGTGGCTCAACAGATCGGGGTACTTTCCTGAAATGAACAAGTACCATCGCAATGACTTCGCCAGGTACCTCTTCAGGCTCAGCATAGTGTGGGGTTACCTGTGGTTTATTCAGTTCCTCATCATCTGGTATGCCAACCTTCCGGAATCAACCTTCTATTTCATACCACGGGTGGAGGAACCATGGCGCCTCTTCTTCAGGGCAGAGTTTATTCTCAACTGGGCCATTCCCTTTGCAGTGCTTATGTCGGACGATATAGGGAGAAAGAAGCCGGTGCTGATAATCATCAGCATTTTGTTGCTGGCTGGCTTCTATGTTACCCTTTTCCTGCAGGTAATGCCCGGAACCGGGGGGACTGTGAAGATTGGATTTGTCGAAATCGGTAGTTTTGCGGGGTTCGCAGGATTGTTCTTTCTGCTCTTCATGTACACACTGTCGAAGGCTTCACTGAAACCCGATAACCACCCATTCCTGGAGGAGAGTCTGCACCATCATTTGTAAAGTTACCGTTTCTCGTTAAGCCCCTTCAGGTACTCAATTATCAGCTTTATATCATCATCGGTGAGAACATCCCTGTATGACTGCATGAGTCCTTTCTGATACCCCTCGACAATTTCGTATTCAGGATCGTAAATTGCCCTTTTAATATACTCCTCATCGGCCACTACTTCAATCTTTTCCCTGCCCCTCAGCACCATCCGGGGCTGACCATAGACGCCCAGGTGGGAAGGACCCACGAGCCTCGACCCGTCGGATGTGTGGCATGCATTGCAGCCGTTGACCTGCAGGATGGCAAATCCCGCTGCTCCGGGCATCTCTGCCTCTCCGGCAATAACCAGTGTAGTATCGACATACCATGCGTTGAAATCCTCCTCCGAGAGTACCTCAACCGTTGAGGTCATGTATGAGTGCTGCAAGCCGCAATATTCCGCGCAAAAAAGATCGTAGGTGCCAAGATTTGTGGGTGTAAACCACATAAACTTTTCTTGTCCGGGCACCATGTCCTCCTTGACCCGGAAGGCGGGTATAAAAAGGCTGTGGATCACATCGACCGACAGCAGATCTATCTTAACCGGTTTGTTAACCGGCAGGATCAGCTTATCTGATCTCTTTCCATTCTCATACTGAAAGCTGAAGCTCCACATCCGGGCCACACTGGTCACCTTCATGGCATCGGGTGGCGGATTTCGCATAGGCCGGTAGGCTATCCAGCCATAATAGAACATCAGAAGTACAAGAAGTGTTGGTATGGCTGTCCAGATTATCTCCAGGCGGGTACTGCCCGGAATTTGTGTGGCAACCTTGTTCCTCTTCTCGTGGTACCGGTACACAAACCAGATCATAATAACGGTTAGGGCGACCAGGAAAACAAGACTGATGCCCATTATTATGATGTAAGCCT
>VGGM01000274.1 GCA_016868515.1 Bacteroidota bacterium
GTGCCAAGATCTGGGCAAGGATGACCCGCGAAAACATTGGAAAAAGCATAGCAGTGGTACTCGACGGTTATGTCAGATCAGCACCCAGGGTGGATACGGAAATAAAGGGAGGAAACTCGGTAATCTCGGGTGATTTCACCCTTGAAGAGGCGGAAGACCTTGCCAACATACTTAAATCAGGAAAACTTCCTGCTCCGGCGCAGATTGTCCAGGACACTGTAGTGGGGCCATCGCTCGGAAAGGAGGCAATCAGTTCCGGACTAAACTCCTTCCTGATCGCTTTCATGATTGTTCTTTTATACATGTTATTCTATTACAGCCACAGGGCAGGTATGGTGGCTGACATAGCCCTTCTTGTCAATATGTTTTTCATGATGGGTGTGCTGGCATCGCTCAATGCAGTGCTTACACTACCCGGTATTGCAGGTATTGTTCTCACAATTGGTATGTCGGTCGATGCCAATGTTCTTATCTATGAACGAATCAAGGAGGAACTCAGGGCAGGTAAGGGTGTAAAGCTTGCCGTTGCCGACGGCTATCGCAATGCATACTCTGCTATTATTGACGGTAACGTTACAACACTGCTTACCGGGGTAGTCCTGTACATCTTCGGAACCGGCCCGATTAAGGGATTTGCCACCACACTGGTTATAGGTATCATCACCTCACTCTTCTCAGCAATTTTCATTACACGGATCATCTACGATACGATGCTGAAGAGAAACAAAACCCTTACTTTCTCGATTAAAGCCACCGAGAATTTCATGAAGAATGCCAGAATTGACTTCATCGGATTGAGGAAGAAATCCTACCTTATCTCGGCCATAGTGCTTACAATAGGAATCGCTTCACTGTTTACCAGAGGACTTAGTCAGGGTATCGATTTCACGGGCGGACGTACATATATTGTTAAGTTCGATCAGGCTGTCCGTACCGACCAGATAGCTTCTGCGCTTGCAGGCGTTTTCGGCCAGAGTCCGCAGGTAGTCACCTACGGTTCCGACGATCAGGTTAAGATAAGTACCAAGTACAGGGTTGACGAACCTGGTGTTGACTCGGAGGTTGAGGAGGCTCTTTTTAACGGGCTGAAGGAATTCCTCCCGGAAGTAACCCTGGAAGAATTCCTGGAGAATTACAGGACAGGTTCCGAAACCGTGGGTCCGACAATAGCCCTTGATATTAAGATTAAGGCTCTTTGGGCAATCGGCCTCTCGCTGCTGGTTATGTTCTTCTATATTTTCATCAGATTCCGGAACTGGCAGTTCGGGCTTGGGGCCGTGGCATCACTTCTGCACGACACCCTTTTCGTACTCGGAGTCTACTCACTGGCTTACGGATTCCTGCCATTCTCTCTTGATATCGATCAGTCGTTCATCGCGGCCATACTAACGGTAATCGGTTATTCGGTTAACGACACGGTGATTGTTTTCGACCGCATAAGAGAGTACAAGGGAATATTCCGGAAGAGGCCAAGGGCCGAGGTTATGAATCTGGCCCTAAACAGCACCCTCAGCCGTACAATCAATACATCACTTACCACGCTGGTTGTGTTGCTCGCTATATTCCTCTTCGGCGGAGAGGTAATCAGGGGATTTGTATTCGCACTGCTGATTGGTATTGGTGTAGGTACATATTCATCACTCTTCATAGCAACACCCATTGTTTTTGACACACTCGGCAAGAGTGATATCAGAGACAGGGAAAAGGAAGGCGGGAAGGAGTAACCCAAACCTGAAAGATATTGGAATCTGGCCGGAGCAGACTCCGAGCCAGATTTCTTTTTCCTGCACCCTGCACCCTGCACCCTGCACCCGATAATTTTATTACCTTTATGCCATTGATTAATCATTCAGGATGGGAGTTATTCTGTTCATAAGTGGTCCGGAATTGTTCGTGATAGTTGTTGTTGTGCTTTTGCTTTTCGGCGCAAATAAGATGCCCGATCTGGCAAAGGGACTCGGTAAGGGCATGCGCGAATTCAGGCGTGCTGCAGACGAAATCAGGCGTGAAATCGAAACCAGCACCAGCGAAATCAGGAAGGACATCAATGAAGTTAATGACGAAATGAAGAAGGACCTTAACAGCTGACCCGCGTACTCCCTGCTTTACCAATAATGGCTGGATATCTGATTTATCTGTTTGCAGGCCTGGTTCTGTTATTCGCCGGGGGAGAATTCCTGGTCAGGGGAGGCGTATCACTCGCCTCAAATTTCAGAATATCGACACTGGTTGTCGGTGTTACTGTTGTTTCGCTGGGAACCTCGGCTCCTGAGCTTGTTGTGAGCATCGATGCCGCAGCAGAAGGGTTCTATGATATATCGGTTGGCAATGTGGTTGGCAGTAATATCGCAAATATTGGTCTCGTTCTCGGTCTGACAATCCTCATATTGCCGGTGTTTGTCGATTCCCGCGAGATGCTTTTCAATATGCTGGTCTTGATTGGTGTGACAATTGCACTTATTCTGGTCACCATGTCTGATTATACACTGGAATGGTGGGCAGGTATAATTTTTGTATCAGCGCTGATAGCGTTTGTCTGGTACTCGGTTAATCGGTCGCGCACAAGAATGAGAAGCAGCGATGTTAAGGTTCCGGGGAAAACCTACCCCTTGTGGTTGTCAGTGGTTGTAATTGCAGTCTCATCGGTAGTCCTTATTTTTGGAGCAAAGTTGCTGGTCACAGGAGCATCAGGAATGGCAAGGATGCTGGGACTGACAGAAAGAGTTATTTCGGTTTCGGTAATAGCCCTTGGTACCAGCCTTCCGGAACTCGTTACCTCGGCCGTTGCCGCCTTCCGAAAGCAGAACGACATCTCTATCGGCAACATAGTAGGTTCAAACATCTTCAACATACTGGGAATACTGGGTGTGTCATCGGGATTGCTGGTGTTTCTTGGAGGGCCCGGAAATAATGCACTGATAATGTCGGAAGATATGTTCGGGAAAGACCTTATGATATGTCTGGGATTCGCACTCTTCCTGTTTTTGCTGATGCTTCCCCTGAAGAAGATCATTCTCGGCAGGATAAAGGGAGTTGCCCTGGTACTTGGGTATGTGGCATATATATTTTTCGTATTTTCAGGCATCTGAAACCTGTAGAAGAGGTAAACCGGGATGATAAGGACAGAAGGAATATCGAAATCGTTTGGTGAGCTAAGGGTGCTCAGGGATATTAACCTTGAAATAGGAAGGGGCGAGGTAGTTTCGATTGTCGGTGCAAGCGGGGCAGGCAAAACAACCCTGTTGCAGATAATGGGAACCCTCGATAAACCCACTGCAGGAAGAGTATTCTATAGCGGAACCGAGGTCACCCTGTTGAGGGGAAACCAGCTTTCGGCATTCAGGAACAGCAATATCGGCTTCGTGTTTCAGTTCCATCAGCTTCTCCCCGAGTTCACTGCTCTTGAGAATATCTG
>VGGM01000275.1 GCA_016868515.1 Bacteroidota bacterium
TTCCATTCTGTTATTATGAGTATTTGTGTTGTATGCCATTAGTTTACTGTCGGTGAGTAATTCCTTATGGCATCTGATGCAGTTCCTGTGAACCGCACTCCGTCCTGCTTCATGAATGAAGATCACCTGGGGTTCGAGACGGAGTGTAAACATTGTTGCGTGCCTCAGTCCGTCCTTTGCCTTGAAGAAGTATTTGGTGAAAGCGTTATTCTGCGGCACATGGCAGTCATTGCAATGTGTTTTGCCTTTATGGGCAGAGTGGTACCATGTAGAATACTGTGGTGCCATTATATGGCAGTTTACGCATGTTTCAGGTCTGTCGCCAAGATATGATGAAGCATTCGAGATATGGAATGAAAAAGCGGCAAGACCGGTAAATAGTGCAAGAACCAGTATTACAGGCAGTTTCCATTGGTCGGGCGGGATCAGTTTCCTGATAAAACTCATGGTATAGGGTTTATTCTGCAATATATGGAATTATTTTTTTTTCATGCCATGGTTCCGCCATAAAAACAAATTACAGGAGATATGCAATTTCCCGGTTACTTTACTTCCATTGTACGTCTAAATGAATTAAAGCATCAGGAGTTTTGAAGGTGCTGATGGCGGCAGTTTGTAACGAACTGTTAATAAGTTTATAAAGGTGTTAATAAATGCAGATATGATAAAATAATAATGTGATTAATTAAATAATAATTTCGTCAAAAATATTGCAGTAGAACTTTAACCAATTTAAAAGAGACAGACAGATTGATTTTCACCAATCAACATTATGAACGCTGACAATAATGAGGTTTCTGCCCTCCGTAGTGAGGGCGGCCTCGTGGGTTGCTCTTCCGATGAAGAGCCTGGCGGTGGGACCAAGAAAATTCCGCAAAATGAATCCACAGAACAACTAGTTAGCAACCGCAGTGCCGAGTTTCTTCGCCGGCACTTTCCTTTAGCCCCTCCCGGTGACTGGAACGACTGGAAATGGCAACTTAAAAATTCCTACAGGAGTGTAGAGGAGTTGGGTCGTATTATGGAACTTACTGAAGAAGAACTCCATGCGATAGACAATCTTCGCAACAGGCTTCCAATGAGAATTACTCCATATTTTGCATCACTTATTTATGACACAAAGCCGGGCGATCCGCTGAGAAGGAACGTAATTCCGGTAGTTGATGAACTGTTTCAGCATAACTCAGAAGAATCGGATCCGCTGCATGAGGCAAAGTTTTCTCCTGTGAAGGGTATTGTTCACCGGTACCCCGACAGAGTTCTTTTTACCGTAACACAGTTCTGTTCATCATATTGCAGGTATTGTACGCGTTCTCATTCAGTAGGGCAGCTTGACAAGATTAACAGGAAGGACTGGGAGAATGCTTTCAGCTATATTGCCTCGAGGCCCGAAATAAGGGATGTGCTCATCAGCGGAGGAGATCCGCTTACACTCAGCGACGAAGCACTTGATTATATCCTGTCACGGATCAGGGCCATAAAGCACGTGCAGATGATACGGATCGGATCAAGGATTCCAGTTGTGTTACCACAGAGAATTACAGCAAGGCTGATTTCAACACTCAGGAAGTATCATCCTCTGTTTATCAGCCTTCATTTCATGCACCCCGACGAGCTCACTCCCGAGTGTGTTGCAGCATGTGAAAGGCTTGCCGACGGAGGATTTCCCCTTGGAAGCCAGACTGTCCTGCTCAGGAATATTAACGATTCAGTAGAAGTGATGAAGGAGCTGATGCACCGGCTTCTTATGGCAAGGGTTAGACCATACTATCTGTATCAGTGTGACCTGATACCCGGATCGACTCACTTCAGAACGTCAGTAAGAGAGGGGCTTGAGATAATTAAAGGGCTCAGGGGTTTTACAAGCGGATACGCAATACCCACTTTCGTGGTTGATGCTCCCGGAGGTGGCGGAAAAATACCGCTTCTTCCCAACTATGTAGTTGAACATACTGATGAACACGTAGTTCTCCTGAATTATAAGGGCGAAGAATTCGTCTACCCAGAAATCTGATCCGGTAATGAGGGTAGGGATTACATTTGACCTGAGATCGTGGTATCTCGATCATGGTTATTCAATGGAGGAGACTGCCGAATTCGACAAGGAAGAGACTATTGCTGCCCTCGAGTTCGGTCTTAAGCGTCTGGGTTTTAAGACCGTCAGAATTGGGAATGTCTTTGAACTTACGGCCTCACTGGCAGCCGGTGACAGATGGGACCTGGTATTCAATATTGCTGAAGGATTGTACGGTGACGGAAGAGAGTCAGTTGTACCAGCATTGCTCGACCAGTATCGTATTCCCTACGTTTTCAGCGGTCCTGCTGTAATGAGCCTTTCACTCAACAAGCATCTTGCACGGATTGCGGTTTCTTCGGCCGGCGTACCGGTGAGTCCCGGAAAACTGATTTCCGCCCCTGATGAAATAGATGATACTGGTCTGGAATACCCGCTCTTCGTTAAACCTGTTTCAGAAGGAACCGGAAAAGGCATAACGGCAAAAAGCAAAGTTACGAACCGGAAGCAACTTGAAAAGCAGGTACTGGCAATACTTGTTTCTCACAATCAGCCGGCCCTTATAGAGGAATACCTCCCAGGAAGAGAGTTCACCGTGGGAATCACAGGAAGCGGAAACACATCATCAGCTATCGGAGGAATGGAGGTAATCTGCAAAGATGATCTCCCCTATTCAGTTGAAGTCAAGGAAAACTACCAGGATTTCGTGACCTACACTCCGATACCCCCTGAATTCATAGATGAGTGTTACTCGGTTGCCGTGCGTGCCTGGAATGCCCTTATGGCTGTCGACGGAGGCAGGGTTGACCTGCGGGCCGACAAAAAAGGCAGGATTTGTTTCATTGAGGCGAATCCGCTTGCCGGGCTGAATCCTGTTCATTCCGATCTGCCAATACTTGCAAGGATGAATGGGATTGAATACCAGGAGTTGCTTGGAAACATTGTCAATCAGGCACTTATGCGATTGAATCTTACCAAATGAAACGCAGGTGTTGCATACTTTACAATGAACCGGCACCAGGCGCCGGGCCTGATGAAATGGATGTGCTTGATCAGGTAGGGCTTGTTGAGGAGCAACTTCAAAAACTGGGGCTGGAAGTTTACAGGATTGGAATAGGAACTGACTTCATGGACAAGATCACATCCCTTTTACATAACCCGCCTGATTTTGTCTTTAACCTCGTCGAATCAATAAATAATCAGGGAAAACTTGTCTATTTTGCACCGGCACTGCTGGGCCAAAACGGTTTTAGATACACCGGTTGCCCTGTTGAAGCGATATTCATTACTTCCAACAAGAAACTTGCTGCAAAATTCATGGAGCTTGGAGGAATCCCGGTTCCGGAATCGGTCAGGCCCGATGAGATAAGGAGACTTC
>VGGM01000276.1 GCA_016868515.1 Bacteroidota bacterium
GCAAGGTTTGAGGCACTGAAGTTCAACCTTCACGGCGGCTTCACCGATCACCACCTTAAGGTTGCAGTCTACACCGATCACCAGGTATTTGACAGGTATCACCGGTTCAGGATAAAGGGGTATTTTACCCGCAAGGAGAGCATATCGCTGAAGGAGATCACCGGGCTCAATCCGGGCGACTATGTGGTTCATATCGACCATGGAGTAGGACGGTTCGGTGGCCTCGAAAAAATAGAGGTGAACGGCCGGCTGCAGGAGGCAATCAAGCTGGTTTACCGCGATAATGACATCCTTTACGTGGGCATCCACTCGCTTCACCGGATATCAAAGTACAAGGGGCGCGACACAGGTGAGCCGAGAATACATAAGCTGGGGGCGGGAGCATGGCAGAAACTCCGTCAGGAAACAAAGAAAAAGGTAAAGGATATTGCCCGTGATCTTATTCACCTTTATGCCAGGCGGCTTAATATGCCAGGCACTACGTTTTCACCCGACTCGTACCTTCAGCGTGAGTTGGAGGCCTCGTTTATCTGGGAAGACACACCCGACCAGGTAGCGGCAACAACTGCCGTTAAAAAGGATATGGAGGCCGAATACCCGATGGACCGGCTGATTTGCGGTGATGTCGGATTCGGGAAGACCGAGGTGGCGGTAAGGGCTGCCTTCAAGGCAGCTGCCGACGGTATGCAGACAGCACTCCTGGTTCCTACAACAATACTTGCACTGCAGCATTACAAGACTTTCCAGGCAAGGCTTTCCGACTTCCCCTGCACGATCGACTATATTAGCCGTCACCGCAAACCTGCCGAACAGAAGCGGATACTTGAGCAACTGCAAAAGGGTGAAATTGACATAATTATCGGAACTCACCGGCTTGCCGGTACTGATGTGAAATTTAAACATCTGGGCCTGCTGATCATTGACGAAGAGCAGCGTTTCGGTGTTGCTGTTAAGGAAAAGATCAAGAAACTCAAGGCCACCGTTGACACTCTTACACTATCGGCAACCCCGATTCCGCGTACCCTCCAGTTCTCACTTATAGGTGCCCGTGATATGTCGGTTATCAACACCCCTCCGCCTAACAGGGTGCCTATTGTTACCGAACTTCACGGGTTCAACGAGGAAATAATCAGGGAAGGAATTGAGTACGAGGTAAACCGTAACGGGCAGGTCTTTTTCATCCATAACCGGGTTGAGAACATAAAAGTTATGCAGGGAACCATCGAGAGAATCTGCCCCGGCATAAAGACCGCTGTGGTGCATGGGAAGATGAAGGGACCGGAGACAGAACACATTATGTCAGCCTTTATTCAGGGCGACTATGATGTACTTATTGCCACCACAATAATAGAGTCGGGCCTTGACATCCCCAATGCGAACACTATATTCATCAATGAGGCACACCAGTTCGGCCTTTCCGAACTTCACCAGCTAAGGGGAAGGGTTGGCCGGTCAAACCGGAAGGCTTTCTGTTACCTGCTAACACCACCGCTTACCTCACTGGCCCATGATGCGAGGCGCCGGGTTCTTGCCATCGAGGAGTTCTCAGGGCTTGGCAGTGGTTTTAACATCGCCATGCAGGACCTTGACATCAGGGGAGCCGGCAACCTTCTGGGTGGTGAACAGAGCGGATTCATAGCCGATATCGGGTTTGAAGCCTACCAGAGAATACTGCAGGAAGCGGCTCAGGAACTGCGCGACGAGGAAGGAATATTCTCGCCTGAAGTAACAGAAACGGTAACTGAAAACTTCCAGAAGTCGCTCAGAATATCTGACGTACAGGTTGAGACCGACCTCGAAATAATGTTCCCCGATGATTATATATCAAATATTCCTGAAAGGATAAGGTTATACCGCGAGCTAAATGAAATAGCCGGAGAGAAGAGCCTTGAAGAGTATGAAATGAGACTCAGGGACAGATTCGGACCGTTGTCGCCAGGAGCATCATCCCTTCTGGGGGTAGTAAGACTTAAGTGGGCAGCTGCAACTATGGCAATGGAGAAAATTACCCTCAAAAACGGACTGATGATCATTTCGTTCGACTCCAATCCTAAATCAAGGTTTTACAGCTCACCGGCATTTGCAGGGCTCATGGGCTATGTCAACAGGAGAACAGGCCAGATGAGAATGAAGCAGACCGCAGACAGGCTTTCCCTGACAGTAAACAATATTCCAGATGTTGATACGGCCCGCAAGGTGCTCTCAGAAATGGTGGCAGCTTCAGGTCAGACAATTTTTTCATAGTTTTATGCCGTTATTTCACTGAACATGAACCTTATTGCTGATATTGGTAATACCGCCGTGAAAATCGCCCTTTTCGAGAATGGCGAAATGGCGTTTTCTTCCAGACTTGCCGGTTTTGATGAATTGCTAATATTTCTGCTTCAACCTGGCAAAAGGTACGATAAAGCCATAATCTCAACAGTGCGTGATATTCCCGGCAACGTTCTCATTGAAATCGGGGCGAGGTCGGGATATCTGCACAGATTATCACACAAGTCATCATTCCCGTTTTCAATTGATTACGAGACTCCCGAGACTCTGGGCATGGACAGACTGGCGGCAGTGGCAGGCGCATACAATACAAACCCCCATGGTAACGTTCTTGTTATCGATGCCGGTACTGCGGTAACTTTTGATGTTCTGAGTAAAAATGCCTACAAGGGAGGCACAATTTCGCCAGGGATCGATATGCGGTTCCGGGCCCTGAACAGCTTTACCGGCAAATTGCCGCTGGTTGAAAAAGATGATAATGCCGGGTTTCCGGGACGTAACACGCGTGAGGCTATCAACAGCGGTGTGATATTTGGAATTGTTTTCGAAATAAATGAGTATATTCGCGAGTTTAATAAAAACCATTCCGGTACGGAGGTGGTACTTACAGGAGGGGACGCACCGTTCCTTTCAGGAAAAGTTTCGGAGAAACACAGGGTTGACCCCGCACTGGTAATGCACGGACTGAATTTCATACTTGAGTATAATGCTTAGAAACCTTAGAAGGATCTTATTGATAACTGCCGGCATCATTCTGCATCTGGCAGCCCTTTCACAGAAAATGGTAAACTCACCATATGCCAGGTTTAACCTGGGTCTCATTGAAACCAGGTACAATTTCCGGTCAGCCGGTATGGGAGGGGTATCACTGGCACTTCACGACAACTCTTCTGTCTCATGGCTTAACCCGGCATCATACAGCAGCCTCGATACCAACTCATTTGTTTTTGACTTTGGGGCCGATTATGGTATGGCTTTTCTTAAGAATGAGAGCAACAGCCATTTCAGTGAGGATATGAATTTCGACCATATGGTAATTTCACTCCCCATAACGAAAGGGATTGGCTTTTCGGCCGGACTGACTCCTTACAGCAACGGATACTATTACATT
>VGGM01000277.1 GCA_016868515.1 Bacteroidota bacterium
ATCCAGAATGACTTCTTAACAAGATAGTCTTTCAGACCCAGTATTTCCCTGGCAACAGGCGATCCATCCTTCACGCATGCTGATACAACTTTCTCGCTCGCGGCCCTTGAGGTCCCGGCGATATCCTTTGTTTCGAGCCACTCAGTGAAGGCAGCTTTTGTTTCACCATTGACTTTACCTTCAGCCAGAGCCTCTTTCATTAGCCGGGCTATACGGTTCCTCAACTGGGTTGAGCCTATCGCAATACCAAAACCATATTCAGCATTGTCTTCAAAGAGTGAGTTAGCCCAAGCCGGGCCTTCTCCCTTAATATTTACCGTATATGGTGTGGCAGGAGCCGAACCTCCGTATATCGAGGAGCAGCCTGTAGCATTAGATACAATCATCCGGTCGCCATACAACTGGGTAATAGCCTTGATGTAGGGAGTTTCACCGCAACCGGCACATGCACCCGAGAACTCAAACAGAGGCTGGGCAAACTGACTGTTCTTTACATTCATGCTCTTGTCAACCACTGTATCCTTGTATCCCACTTTCTCATGCATGTATATCCACCTTGCAGATTCCTCGAGCTGTGTTTCAAAGGGTTTGAATACAAGTGCCTTGGTTTTTGCCGGACATACATCGATACAGTTTCCGCAACCGGTGCAATCGTATAGCGAGAGCTGGATCTTAAATTGGTATTCCTTGGTTCCGCCAATGCCTTTGATGGTTCGGGTACCAGCAGGTGCCGCCGCAGTTTCCTGTTCAGTAAGAAGGAAGGGGCGTATGGCTGCATGGGGACATACATATGCACACTGGTTACACTGTATACAGTTTTCGGGAACCCACTCCGGAACGTGTACTGCAATTGCGCGTTTTTCGTAGGCTGTGGTTCCGGCCGGGAAAGTACCATCCTCACGGTTTCTGAATGCGCTAACAGGGAGATCATCACCCTTAAGCCTGTTGATCGGTTCCATTACATCGCGGATGAATGCCGGGATGTTGCGGGTGTCAGCAGTTTTCTCAATCTTAATTGAAGCCCACTCAGAGGGTATTTCCACTTTTGTAACATCACCGCCCTTGTCAATGGCAGCGTAGTTCATATTGACAATATCCTCGCCCTTCCTGCCGTATGAGTAGTCGACACCTTTCTTCATCTCCTTGACAGCCTTCTCATAGGGAATCACTTCAGAGACCTTGAAGAAGGCCGCCTGCATAATAGTGTTTGTGCGGTTACCGAGCCCAAGTTCATCGGCAATCTGGGTTGCATTAATAATGTAGAAGTCAATTTTGTTTTCGGCGAGGTATTTCTTCATATGGTCGGGGAGCCGGTTCTTTGTCTCCTCAACATCCCAGATTGAGTTCAGCAGGAAGGTTCCCCTGCGCTTGAGTCCCTTCAGCATGTCATATTTCTCGAGGTATGCCGGCACATGGCAGGCAACAAAATCGGGAGTGTTCACCAGGTATGGTGAACGAATCGGGTTATCTCCAAATCTCAGGTGTGAGGTAGTAATACCACCCGATTTCTTTGAGTCGTATGAAAAATATGCCTGGCAGTATTTATCGGTTGTATCGCCGATAATCTTTATCGAGTTCTTGTTGGCACCAACAGTTCCGTCGGAACCAAGGCCATAGAACTTGGCCGAGTAGGTACCGGTGCAGCAGACATTGATCTCGGGCAGCAGCGGCAGAGACCTGAATGTAACGTCATCGACAATACCAACCGTGAACTGGTTCTTCGGCTCCTTCATTTTAAGGTTTTCATAAACCGACATTACCATGGCCGGTGTGGTATCCTTTGAACTCAGACCGTAGCGGCCGCCAACAATGAGAGGCCTCTTTTCGCGGTCGTAGAATATCTCCTTGATATCGAGATAGAGAGGTTCGCCATGGGCACCAGGCTCCTTGGTGCGGTCGAGTACGGCAATCCTTTTAACCGATTCGGGCAATACATCGAAGAAGTACTTCGGAGCAAACGGTCTGTAGAGGTGAACACTTATCAGTCCGACTTTTTCGCCCCTCTGCATCATAAAGTCTATTGTCTCCTTTGTGGTGTCGGTGATTGATCCCATTGCCACAATAATGTTTTCAGCATCGGGGGCACCGTAATAGGTAAATGGTTTGTAATCCCTTCCCGTGAGCTTTGAAATCTCCTTCATATATGAGGCAATGATATCGGGAAGTGGCTCGTAGAATATATTCGAAGCCTCTTTGGCCTGGAAGAATATATCGGGGTTCTGTGCGGTACCACGGGTTACCGGCCGGGATGGATTGAGTGAATTATCCCTGAAGCGCTTCAGTGCATCCCAGTCGAGCAGCTTCTTCATGTCTTCAATCTGCAACTCCTCAACTTTCTGCACCTCGGCCGAGGTTCTGAAACCATCGAAGAAATGCAGGAAGGGCACCCTCGACTTAATAGCTGAGAGGTGGGCAACGCCTGCAAGGTCCATCACTTCCTGAACACTTCCGCTGGCCAGCATGGCAAAGCCGGTTTGCCGGGTAGCGTAAACGTCGCTGTGGTCACCAAAGATTGAAAGTGCATGTGCTGCAACAGTACGTGCACTTACATGGAATACCGCAGGAAGAAGTTCACCCGACATCTTGTACATGTTGGGGATCATCAGAAGCAACCCCTGGGAAGCCGTGAAAGTGCTTGTAAGGGCACCCGATTGCAGTGCACCGTGAACTGCACCGGCAGCGCCTGCCTCCGACTGCATTTCCACAACCTTTACCTCTTCACCGAAAATGTTTTTTAATCCGTTTGCCGACCACTCATCAACCATTTCTGCCATGGTCGACGATGGAGTAATCGGGTAAATGCATGCAACCTCACTGAACATATAGGCAATGTGAGATGCTGCCTGGTTTCCGTCACATGTAATGAATTTCTTTGTTTTCATTTTTAATAAGTTGATTAACAATATATTTTTTTGGTAGTCTATTCTCCGTTCATTGAAATCAGGAATTCCTCGTTCGATTTTGTCTGCAATATCCTGTCACGCAGAAATTCCATGGCCTCAATCGAATTCATGTCGGCAAGGTAATTTCTCAGTACCCATATCTTGTTGAGTATCTTCTTGTCGAGCAGCAGATCCTCTCGCCTGGTACTTGATGCAGGAATGTCGATCGACGGGAATATCCTGCGGTTAGAAAGCTTCCTGTCGAGTTGCAGTTCCATGTTACCGGTACCCTTGAATTCTTCAAATATCACATCATCCATTTTGGAACCGGTTTCCGTCAGTGCCGTAGCAAGGATTGTCAGTGAGCCGCCATTCTCAATGTTACGGGCGGCACCGAAAAACCTCTTGGGCTTGTGAAGCGCATTCGAGTCAACCCCTCCTGAAAGTACCTTGCCCGATGCCGGAGCGATAGTGTTGAACGCCCTGGCAAGC
>VGGM01000278.1 GCA_016868515.1 Bacteroidota bacterium
GCTCCAGCATTACACCCTTCCATCGGTCGCGTTTTATAAACTTGTGCAGTGGGTCGTAGATGATTCCGTCGCATGCACCAATCTGAAGAAATGTTATCCCGGCCCCTTTGCCGCGTGTGAAACTGTCAATTAGTCCGGCAAGTGATCCTGGTGCTGGTTTGTAAATCCTTTTGCAGTACCACAGGAATAGCTTATTATCAGTAGCGCTAAGTCTGAAAATCAACTTATTATAAGCTCTTTTGATCCTGTAGGCGATTGTCATAATGTTGAGGGTCACAAGATGTTCCGGAACCTCTCCGGTATTCTTATCACCGGTTTTTCACTGAGCATACCGGGTTTATTGAGCGCAAAGAGAGGCCTTAAGAGTGATTGTCTGCGGCGCGCTTCCCTGAAGAAACTGTCACCATCGGCGGCTTCTCGTGTGGTAATGAGATTGAATATTTCATTGCGTCTTTCAAGGTGACGTGTCCACCCTGCCTTATGCAGGGATGAGTCGCCCTTTTTCTCCTCAGCAACCTTGTAGTCAACCATTCCGAAGTGAAACAGGAACAGGTTTGGATCGATCCGGAAGTTTCTCCCTTTTACCCTGTGAAAACCCGAACCCCAGGTCAGGGGAGCATTCGCAACCACCGGCTTGGTATAACGGGCCGATACATGGGCGTAGCTTCTCTGTTCAAGGAAGGGCAGGGTAGGGTCAACAGGCTGTTCATTTACCGGATGTTGCCCCACGTCGAGTCCGAGTGCCGACAATGATCTGCAGTTACGGCTACGTGAGAGGTATTCTGGTAGTGAAGATCCTGTCAGGGGGTCGACAACAAGGTACTCATCAATGTCATGGGCAATTATTGTATCGTATCTGTGAAAGAGCCCCCTGGCAAAATGCGACACCAGGCGTGATCTGTTCCTGTCGCCTGCCGCCCTCGGCAATTCTCTGTGAGGCAGTCTGATCACATTAAGGTTTTCGTATCCCCGGGGCAGAGGCTGATCGAGCCCGTCGAGCAATAGGAAGAGGTTACCGGTTCCGAGTTCCCTGCCATAGTAATCAATCCATTTCGATATAAAGATGCCATCGTTCCTTGCCATTGAAATGGCAGCAATGCTGATGCTGTTATGACTTTTCATCACTTTTTCGCCAATGTCTGACAAATTTGCGTAAAAATGCAAAAAAGCGATACTTTTGATACAAAAAAATGTCCCTTACTCCTGTTATTGATTCCGGTTTGCCTGTCGATGCGCTGGTTACATGGGTCGACGGAAGTGATCCTGCGCATAAGGCAAAGATGGAAAAACATCTTTCCAGACAGTCATCAGGCAGAATTCCCGGTGCCAGCCCCACACGTTTTGCATCGGTTAACGAAATAAGATACTGCGTACTTTCAATACTCAGGTTTGCTCCGTTTATACGGAATATCTTTATCCTTACCGATGGTCAGGGCCCTGGTCTCAGGGCTGATATTGAAAGATGGTTCCCTGGCAGGAGAGACTCGGTGAAGATTGTTGATCACAGGGAAGCTTTCAGAGGATATGAGCATTACCTGCCAGCCTTCAGCAGCAGGTCAATCTCCTCAATGGCCTGGAGAATTGAAGGGTTATCTGACAATTTTGTATATTTCAATGATGACACCTTTCTGATAAGGGAGGTCAGCCGCGACGACTGGTTCAGAGCAGGAAGACCGGTACTCAGGGGGACCTGGGCTACAGTGCCTCTATTCAGGATATTGCGCGACAAGGTGATGAGTGCACTGATTCCGTTATTCCGGCAAGGAAGAGACTGGGAACCAAGGGCTTCGTATCACATGGGACAGTGGGGCGCTGCCTTGCTGGCAGGCTTCAGATGGCGCTATTTTTACTTTGGTCATGCACCTTTCGCCATCGACCGCCGGGTTATGGAACGATTCTTCAACGGCAATCAGCAACTTATGGAGAAGAACATTTCATACCGTTTCCGTAATTTCAGGCAGTACGATTTTATTTCCCTGGCCTGCCACCTTGAACTTGCCTCCGGCAACATGAATATTACCCGGAATGACTTTGCATACCTTCAGCCTTATAACCGCCGCAGGAATTATATCTCCGGCAAGATACAAATCTGTGAGAGGAACGACAGAATCAGGTTTCTGTGTGTACAGAGCCTTGAGATGTGCACGCCGGAAGAGCAGAAACTGGTTTTCAACTGGCTCACTTACCGGCTGGGTATGGAAGAGAATTAAATAGACAAAATGTTGGCAAGTTCAAGCAGAGACGGACTGATGGTCTTGTTAAGTTTTATTGCCTTCCTGAAGGGCACCAGTACAATTGTATCATTCTGCAGTCCAACCATAACGCTTTTCTGGTCGTCGAGCAATGCCTCAACCGCGGCATGACCCAGGCGGCTGGCGTTCACCCTGTCGACCGCCGAAGGCGAACCTCCCCGCTGGAGGTGTCCAAGAACTGAAACCCTTACATCATAGTCGGTGAAGTCGTCCTTCAGTTTGTTGGCGATGGCTATAGCCCCGCCTTCCTCGTCGCCTTCGGCAACAATTATTATATTACTTGATTTCTTTCTCTTGTTTCCCGATTCAATGAGGGCCTTGAGGTTCCGGGCTTCTCCTTTTATTTCAGGTATTATAATTGCCTCGGCTCCGGTGGCAATACCGCTGTTCAGCGCTATAAATCCAGCTTCCGCACCCATTACCTCAACAAAGAACATCCTGTTGTGTGCGCTGGCGGTATCGCGTATCTTATCAACAGCCTCAATTACCGTATTCAGCGCGGTATCATAGCCTATTGTATAGTCGGTACCGTAAATGTCATTGTCAATTGTTCCCGGAACCCCCACAAATGGAGTATCGTACTCTTCGCTGAAAATACCGGCCCCGGTGAAAGTACCGTCACCGCCGATACATACCACACCATCGATACCTGCCTCCTTAAGGTTCAGATAGGCTTTTTGCCTTCCTTCCGGCGTCCGGAATTCCTCGCTCCTCGCTGTTTTGAGAATTGTTCCGCCCCGCTGTATTATATCGCTTACGCTGAAGGCTTTAAGCGGCTTGAAGTTGGCATTTATAAGACCCTGGTAACCGTGCCTGATTCCGATTACTTCCAGGTCGTAATATATGGCAGTGCGTGTTACCGCCCTTATTGCTGCATTCATTCCGGGAGCGTCTCCCCCTGATGTAAGTACACCGATTCTCTTAATCTTACCCATTTTTCTTCAAATTACTCATAATTACGCGCGAAGTTATAACAATTTTGCGGCTGTAACAAGCCAACCGGCTAACAGTTCTCACCGATTTTCAATATTGCTTCGGCAACCTTGTCGATAAGCCATTTCGGGGTTGAGGTGGCTCCACACACACCGGCACTTTTTTTTCCTGAAAACCATTCAGGCAGC
>VGGM01000279.1 GCA_016868515.1 Bacteroidota bacterium
TCATAAGCTCCGAGGCAGCCTTTTCCTCCTGGGTTCCGGGCGTATTAATGTATACACCGCTGACAAGTACATCTGCAATAAGAAGGGCGGTGGCCATAATCCCGGCCACGATTATTATTCTGTCCATTCTTCTGCTCCTGCGGTGCATAGTCTTAATCTTTAGCGGTTTGAAGGTCTCATGAGATAAGGAACCAGAGGTTCCCGGCAAACCATGTTACGGCAACGACAATGGCCATTGATGCAAGGGTAACGGCAATACCCTGGCGGTCGGAGGCACCGGCGATAAGTCCGGGTATAACCAGGCCTATAACCCGGTAGTCGATCTGAACGGGGAACCATAGCGGAACCAGGGCCGACAGAACCATTGAGATAAATGCCCCGGCGAGGATGAGGAACACAAAGCGGCGTTTGCCGAAGAGGAGGAGGTAACGCGATGCCAGGCGGTAGAGGGCCAGGGTGAGCAGCGCTGCAAGAAGTGTGCCCGCCAGCCGCCACGGCTGACCAACGAAGAGCACCAGGTAACCGGGGACGATCAGTCCGCCCGGGTAGTAGCCGGTGACGGCGACGTAGATCAACGCCGCGACCAGGCCTATGAAGAGGAGTTCGTATCCCATCGATTTGTTGATTTTATTCCCTGCGCCCTCCAGTATTCCGTCAGGCCGAGGCCGGCTCCGGCAATGTTGGCGAGGCCGAAGACGGCGGTTCTGTCGGGTAGTATTTTGAAAAGAGTTTCTGTTATGGTTTGGGGGTCGCGGGGGCTGATGATTGTTATTCCCTTTATTCTGCGGGCTGCAATTGCAGTATGGCTGCCGGTGACGAAGAGATGCTGGTAGCGGGTGGCTGCGGTTCGGTTGAGGTAATCAAGCCATTGCTTCGTGCGTTCGGCCCTGTCGGCACGAAAAGAGAGCAGCCCTGCCACACCGCTGTATTCAATGCCCGATGCTTTCAGCAGGTGTCTTGAGATTTCTTCTGTTGAGAGTGGGTCGTTTGCAGCGAAGGTAGTTGCGAACCATAGCCTTTTGCCATTGCGTTCGATTTCAATAATTTCGGCCCTGCCGCGGTCGTGGTGCGCGGCCGCCAGCCCGGCAACGGTTATGCCGGCATCGATACCAAGCCACGAAGCGGCCGCTGCCACCAGGTCGGTGTTTTCCGGGAAGCGTGCATGACCGCTGATCTTTTCGTCTTGCAATGAAGTGGCTGTTCCGGCTACAACCAGTGTTGCGCCGGCCCTGTTTACGGTTTCCTGTATAAAAGGGGAGAGGTGGTTGCGGTGTACAATAACCGTAGCCCCCCCGGCAATGCCGCAGACCATAACTTCTTCGGTGGCGGCCACTGTGTTGCCCCCGGCGTCGATATGGTCGGGATTGAAGTTGGTAAATACCGTCAGATCGGGCTTCAGGATCATCTGCGTTTCGGCCCTGTGGTTTTCGGGGCTGATACTCATAATTTCGGTTACAAGGGCGTCGGCTCCAAGAGAGGAGGCTTTTTTCACGAGACGTATCTGTTCGTCTATGGAGGTTATGCCATGCCGTTTTACCGGTTCTTCGGTTCCGTCGGGAAGAATGTAAGCTGCCTCGGTTCCGGTGGTTTTTGCGAGAACTCTCAGCCCCGAAAGCCGCATAACCGATGCAATATCGCGCACGGTACCGCTTTTGCCGCGGGTGCCCGATACGGTGATCCTTATGGGGATGCGTCTGAGCCTCCTGCTATGCAACATAGCCTCGGCTAAAAGCCAGGAGACCAGGGTTGCAAGCAATACTACAATTATCAGCAAGGCAGTTGTGTTTTTCCCGTGCTTATGTTATCTGTCAGCCGGTTTTACTATTCTGAATCCGTCGCGAAGTGAGGGTACTTCCGGTGCCCTGTTCTCACGAGGGTGTGTACTCAGGGGCATGAAATCGGGTCCGTTGGCATATGAGCCGCCCGCAATGAAATGGGTGTTTCCGTCATATACATCGGGCTGCAGCGGGTCGGTTGCCACCGGTTCCGTGTAAGTGCCGTAAAAGTCGAATAACCACTCCGATACGTTTCCGGTCATATCATACAATCCAAGTTCATTCTCCTTTTTCTGCCCGGTTCTTTTTGGCTCGGTTGCATTTCCGGAATACCAGCTTACCTCTTCAATGACATTACCACCCGAGTATATAAATCCCTGGGTAAGATTTCCTCCCTGAGCTGCAAACATCCACTGTGCTGCAGTAGGCAGGGTTCCGCCGTAGAATTTGCAGTACTCATTGGCTCCATGCCATGTTACGGCTGTCACGGGCGTTTTCTCATAACCATTTTGTGGTTTAAACCGGCCATCGGAGAAGGTAATCTTGTCGGTAACCGGGTATGTCTCAGACTTTGTAAGCTGGTGATACCAGATCATTACTTTACCGTTAAAAGTAGCGTCGTAGCCGCAACCGGCATCATTAAGGAAACGGCAGAACTGTTCATTTGTGATTTCATACCTGCTTATACGGAACGGGGAGAGGTGCACCGTACGGTCGAGAAGAGTGCCAGTGCCTGGCTCAGGGTACCTGCCCTGAGTAAATGAGCCTCCGGCAACAGTAATATAGTTATCGGTAACCAGAATTGTGATATAGTTTTTGTTTGAGCCACCATTTTTGTCAACTGCCTCGGCCTGAATGATATGGGAGCCCACTGGCAGATCCTCGCCAGTAAGTGTTACTTCGTACGGGCCGGTGTCGAATGATGCCTTAAGGGTAGTGTTCACATAAATATTCACATGTGAGAGAACTCCTGAAACATCGGAAACCTTAACAAACACCTTAACCGGCGCCTCGTAATCGAATTCCTCTGCATTTGCAGGGAACAATATGGTGCAATATGGAGGGTAATCATTTTTGAAAGCATCACAGGCAGTCAGAACGACCGCAATTAATGCAATTACCGGCAGTATTATCCTTCTCATTTCAGTATTGTGGTTTTATCTGACAATAAACAAAGATATTGTAAATTTAAAAACACTATTTCGGGAACCAAATGCATTCCGTACTGTTAATACGGTACAGACCCCTGAGGTATTGTATGGCTCATAAGAATTTCAACAGGCTCGCCAACGAATCGAGCCTATACCTTCGCCAGCATGGAAGAAATCCCGTGAACTGGTACCCCTGGGGCCCGGAGGCCCTGAACGCTGCTTTGAAGAGTGACAGACTACTGCTTATCAGTATCGGATATTCATCATGCCACTGGTGTCATGTTATGGAGCGTGAATCGTTTGAGAACGAAGCAGTTTCGCTCATACCAGCCTCAACGGCAGGCCGCTATACTCTTACTGACCTTAAACCTTCAGTTATAAGAATGAAGGAGGATTTTGACATTTTTAACGGCGGAACCAGGGGCGCACCAAAATTTCCGAT
>VGGM01000280.1 GCA_016868515.1 Bacteroidota bacterium
CCCGCAACGATGAGTTCTGTATATGCCTGGCACTGGTAAGAGAGGGCCGGCCGGTGGCAGGTTTCATCATGGCCCCGGTAACAGGCGATTTATGGTATGCTTTTGAGGGAAAAGGATCATTTCATGAGAAGGAAGGCATCGCTACACGCCTGCCAATGCAATCCCCTCCCTCTCCACCCATAGTGCTGGTAAGCCGGTCGCACCATAACTCAGCCGAAAAGGAGTGGATTGCAAAATATGTGGCCCGTACCGGCTCCGAAGTACATAGCCTTGGCAGCGCCCTCAAATTCTGCCGCCTGGCAGAGGGCCGGGCCACCATCTACCCCAAATTCGGGCCAATAAACGAATGGGATATCGCGGCTGGCGATATCATCCTCACCGAAGCCGGCGGCGAAATCATTGAAAAAAACTCACAGCAACGCCCCCATTACAACAAGGAATCGCTGGTACAACCTCATTTTGTTGCGAAAAGCGACAAAATATCAGATTTCTGATTGTCGATATCAGATTTCTGATTTAAATATTGATCTCGTCCACTTCTATCGAGGTGAAGGGGCATCCGAGCAGGTTTTTAAGCATTATGCCAAGGTCAAGCATATCCTCATCACCCTTTTCATAACACCAATTAAGACTGAAGCTCCGGCCTGCCCGGATAAGGTCGCGCAGGAGAATATATACCCATTTGGCCGAAGCAGTGTTGAGATATTCAAATCCAAATTCAATTACGGTGGGCTCACTATCAGCAGGAAGCCTCTGGGTTAGCCAGTTGTAAAGGGGCCTGTAAAACGCCCCCGGGTTCTCGGGGATGGACCTGCCCGAAACAACAAACCGGGAACCTTCCATATACACGGAAGGTGTCTTGCGCGTTGCGTTGCTGAAGAGATCTGTGCTTACTTTTTCCATCGGGTTCCTTACGGTGATATCTGCTGCTCCGGCTCCGGGCAGTAAAAATATCAAAATTGCCGCAATACGCTGCCGTAGCTACATCAATCTTTGGTTAAATAAATCGGGCTCGCGCTCCTCCCAAAGCGTGGGGTGCTCATCATTGAAGCGCTTAACGATCTCCTTCATTATTGTGGCCCGCAGGAACCTCGCCTTGTTCTGTATCCTGTACCTTGAGCAGTAGACCGACAGCGCCTTCATCTCCCGGCTGTTGAGAGCCAGGGTGACCCTGCTGGTCCTCTTCATTGCATCCTCTTTCAAAGCGCCGTTCCGCCGCACAGTCAGAAATTATCGTTCAACCAGCTTCAAAAATAACCAATAACTCCATCCTGTGCCATGGTGCGAACATCCACTTGTTAACAGCAAAAAGCCAGTATCGAAATAACGAACTGGCTTTCAGCACTATGCGTGTTTATAACTTTAATTTCTGTCGAGTGCGTTCAGGTCTGCGAAGGCCTCCTTCAGACGCTCAATGAACACCTCTTCTCCCTTGCGGAGCCATACCCTCGGGTCGTAATACTTCTTATTGGGCTTATCCTCACCTTCCGGATTGCCGATCTGCCCCTGCAGATAAGCGCTCTTCTCGGTGGTGTATCTCTTCACGCCTGCCCAGAAAGCCCATTGCATATCGGTATCGATGTTCATCTTTATGGCACCGTACTCAATAGCCTCGGTAATAAGGTGTTTTTCGGAACCCGAACCGCCATGGAAAACGAAGTTAACGGGATTCGGACCGGTCTTGAACTTCTTCTGAATATAGTCCTGTGAATTCTTCAGGATAACCGGTTTCAGTTCAACGTTACCGGGCTTGTAAACGCCATGAACATTACCAAACGATGCCGCAATTGTAAACATATTGCTCACCTTCATAAGCTGTTCGTATGCATAGGCAACATCCTCGGGCTGGGTATAGAGCTTCGAGTTGTCAACACCGGTATTGTCAACGCCATCCTCTTCACCACCGGTAACACCAAGCTCAATCTCAAGCGTCATTCCAATCTTCGACATCCGCTTAAGGTACTCAACACAGGTGTCGATATTCTCCTTCAGCGGTTCCTCCGAAAGATCGAGCATATGCGAACTGTACAACGGCTTGCCGTTGGTCTCGTAAAACTCCTCGCCGGCATCGAGAAGGGCATCTATCCACGGCAGCAGTTTTCTTGCCGCATGGTCGGTGTGAAGTATTACGGGAACACCATAGTATTCGGCCACATTGTGAACGTGCAGTGCGCCCGAGATAGCCCCTGCAATAGCGCCTTCGTGATTCTCCTTCGGAAGACCCTGTCCGGCATAGAAATGTGCCCCGCCGTTGGAAAACTGAACTATCACAGGCGAGTTCACCTTCATTGCCGTTTCCAATACAGCATTTACCGACCCGGTACCAATAACGTTTACCGCCGGCAGTGCAAAGTTGTTCTTGTTGGCGTAGTCAAACAGCTTCCTTACATCGTCACCGAAGATTACACCCGGCTCTAATTTCAAACCCTTCTTGCTCATGATTAATCGTTTTTTACTTGTTGAACGGACCAAAGATAGGAAAAAAAAGGGCGTACAAGGCGTAAGGGACGTAGGAGACGCAGGAGACGCAGGGGACGCAGGGGACGCAGGGGACGTAGGGGACGTAGGGGACGTTAAGGGGTTGCTGGTTGCTGGTTGCTGGTTTAACTGCGCATTTGGCTCGGCGAGCTCGCCTGCGGCCCGGTTCGGGTTACGGGTTCCGCGTTAACGGGTTGCGGGCTTCGCCCTCCGTAGCCTTCTTCGACCTCCGAAGCTTGAGCGTAGGAGGTGGCGAATGAGGGTTCAGGGTTCAGGGTTCAGGGCATAACTTCTCCGAATACCGAATACCATTTTCCATGCCCCATGCCCCATGCCCCATGCTTTGTCAGCCGAAGCTTCAGCGTAGGCTGAGCCTTGAGCGGCGCCGCCGGCCGGCCGCCGGCCGCCTCATACCCCATACCCCACACCTCTTACCCAAATCTAAAATCAGATATCGTCAATCAGAAATCAGATATCCCCTTTTTATCTTTTATCTTCGTGCTGTGAATTTGTTACGATTTGTTTCATGAGAAAGAGTGCGGCAGTAATTGTACTGTTTCTTGTTTCGGCGGCGGCAGCGGGTCAGCCAAAGCTGTGGACACTCGATGAGTGCATAGCCCATGCGCTGGAGAACAACAGCAGCATAAGGCAGCAGATTATCGAAACCCGTATAATGAGCAACAACCTTTCACAGTCGAAGCTGAAACTGCTGCCCACCCTGTCGGGATCGGGTTCATACAACCTCTCCTTCGGACGTATTCTCGATGAAACCACCTACGACTTCTACGACAACGAACAGGTGACTTCCGGATCGCTCTATGCCGGCAGCTCACTGACGCTGTTCAACGGACTCGTCAGCTATAACCGCA
>VGGM01000281.1 GCA_016868515.1 Bacteroidota bacterium
AGAAGTTGAAAATACCCATATACACTCCCATTTTATTCTGGGGCAGGGCACCAGTAAGTATGGCATAGGGCATTGAAAGTATGCTTGCCCAGGCAAGCCCGATTCCAATCATGGGTAGAATCAGCAATCCGGGCGAAGAGATAAGGGTGACCGATGCAAGACTTATTCCACCAATTATGAGGCTGATTGAGTGTGTGATCTTTCTGCTTGTAAGCCTGGCAACGACAGGCAGAAGGAAAGCCACCAAAGCGGCGAAACCGTTATATACCCCGAAGAGCACACCCACCCAGTCGGCTCCCCTGTTATAAGCTTCCGATGCAGTGTCGGTAGTCCCATAGATCTGGGACGTTACAGCTGAGGTCGTGTAAATCCACATTGCAAAAAGGGCAAACCATGAAAAAAACTGGACTAATGCAAGCTGACCCATTGTACCTGGCATGTTGTGAAGGTCAGTTAGAATCGATTCCAGCCCTGAACCCGTTTTGCCGGTACGGTTTAAAGTGGCTGCAATAATCTGCAGTAGTCCGAAGATTGCAATACCTGCTCCGAGAATAAACAGCTCTTTTTCAATTTCAATCCTGGTAAGAACAGCGGTAATAAGAATCCCGGTCAGAAGCCATAAAAGGCCATTTTTCAGAAATGGAGGTTTAACGGCTTCGGTCAGACTTCGTGAGTGGCCCGGTATAATTCCCATCTCCTGTTTTTCGCCCTTTTCGAATTCTTCAAGATCGGCGGGGGAATACTCCCTTGTTCTAATTACTGTCCAGAGAACTGTAAGGAAAAAAACAACAGCGCCTATATAAAATGCAAGCTTCACATTCAGAGGGATTAATTTGCCAGGCGATGGCTCGGTAGAAACATTGAACAGATTTGTCAGAATAAAGGGCAGTGCCGACGCAATCACAGCCCCCGTTCCGATGAAGAAGCTCTGCATGGCAAATCCCTGAGTACGCTGGTCGGAGGATAACATATCACCGACAAATGCCCTGAAGGGTTCCATGGAGACATTGATTGAAGCATCCATAATCCACAGCATACCTGCAGCCATCCAGAGGGCCGGAGAGTTAGGCATGATTATAAGAGCCAGTGACGCAAGTATTGCACCTACCAGAAAGTAGGGGCGTCTCCTGCCCATTCGGTTCCACGTTTTATCGCTCATATGCCCTATTATGGGTTGTACAATCAACCCGGTTACAGGTGCGGCCACCCATAGAATTGGTATGTCTGCGACATTAGCACCCAGAGTTTCAAAAATCCTGCTGACATTTGCGTTCTGGAGTGCAAATCCGAACTGGATTCCGAGAAAACCGAAGCTCATGTTCCATATCTGGAAGAAGGAGAGTTTTGGTTTTTTTCTGTAAACTATGCTCATGGTAATAAGGTATTTCCTGAAATCTGGTGATCACTATTATTCAAAAATAGGATAAAAAGGGGTACGAAAGGAGAGTTACGTGTTCAGAATATGCCGATTTTTCGGGCATGCGAGCGCTTTCGGTTATTTAAAACGTTTCCGCTCGGAAGAGGATATCAGGGTTTATTCGTTATTTAGAATGAATCTAAATAAAAAAGAACGACACGGGATGCTTTCCGTGCCGTTTTCCTGTTCAAACAAGTGACGGGTTTAGGTTAATTTTATATTCTGCCTAGAATTTCCCGAACTTAAAGCTTACCATGCAGCTCCATCCTTTCAGTGATGAAGCCCTGACGAAATCAGTTCCCGAAGTACCGATATTAAAAGGTGTAGGGAATCGGTATGATGCACCGAAGGCCATTCTGAAGAACCTGCTCATATTGAGTTCGATTTCAGCTGCAGGTTCGAACAAAAGGAATGGGTCGGAATCTTCAATGAAGTTGCTGCCGAAGTCATAATCGGCCGACACGTAAGATATTCCTCCTGCCCCCAGAAGTACCGGGAATGAGAGGTGCACCGGTGATCGCGGAAAGAGAATCGGCTCGATATAGATACCCCCATACCCGCCGGCGAGGAATACCTCTCTGTCAATTGAAGGCTCGTAGTGATATTCATTGATGAACCCGGTTCCCCCGATGCCAATACCGAGCGACTTACTGGCTATCCACGAAAGTCTGCCACCGAACAGCACGGCATGCTTGTTGTCGATAGAGGAGTAGCCTGTAGTGATTCCGAGATAAGCTCCTCCCTGCCGGTTGCGTCCCATAAGTGTCTTTACCTCATTGCTTTTATAGTATTCGAAGCCCGGATCCTGGGCGTTCGCAATATGAGCTGCTGCAATGAATGCTGCTATTGTAATGATTAATGCTTTCATTTTCTTATCGGTTTTAGTTTTATTTCTCAGAATCGGTAAGCGATATTCAGTCCCAGGTCGACAGGGACGAAAGTAATGAATGATGGGAAGGTGAATTCTATCCAGGGCTTGATGTTCAGGCCTATTGCGAGAGGTATTGTACTGAACCTGTATTCGAGTCCTGCAAAAGCATCGATACCAACCAGCGGAAGAAACCTCTCACCCCTGAACAAGTAGGTTTCGCCAAAGAACCTAATGTTGTCGGTAATCATAAATCCGCCATGCCCGCCGTATCCCCACACAAAGAACAGGTCGGGAGCAACTTCGGAGAGTGATGTTTCATAGTAGAGTTTCAGTCCGGTAACCTGCAGCCCGTTCTTCCTGAAGCTCAGCATTCCGAATAGTCCGGTTTCGGCGGTTCCGGAATTTTCGGTGAATTGAATAAACAATCCACCCGATTCGCCCGACCTTATTCCGGCCTGCCTGTTAATTTGCTGCCCGCTCGCCAACACCGATGGCAGCAGGAATATCACAAATAGGTATAAGTGCTTGTTGTTCATTGTTTTAATTTTGGCATTACTGTTTATGCTGTTTGACTTACAGATTTGCTGACGGCTTTAGAACTGAATTCAATACATATGCAGGAGTTGGTTTCTCAGCCTGGTATTATCTCAATTGACTATTCTCAGTGAGCCTCGTGTTACATCAATTTTAACAGATGGTCTGGCTGAACCCGACCCGATTGTTCCGAATACAACACTCTCGTCTTTTTCGGCGCTGATAACCTGTGTCTCGAGCTTTGCATCAGTTGCAGGCAGAAAAAGTTGCGCGGATGCCGCTTTTATATCGATGGCTGCGGTTGTACCCTTTTCAAACCCGAAATAGAGTTCAGTAAACTGTGAGGTAGCCATAAGGCTTCCGAATGAACGTGAAATAAGAGGCAGAGTTATCGAGCCATAAGTTGATTTTATGGAAATATCGGCTGAAACCTCCTCGGCCGAAATGGTACTGAAGTACGAATCGATTTTCATCGATTCGGTTTTGCCAATGACAATCCTGTCTCTCCTCGAGTTGAGGTCAAGA
>VGGM01000282.1 GCA_016868515.1 Bacteroidota bacterium
TCATTGAAGTTGGCAGCTATACCCGCACCCAGGATTGACCCCAAAACCGAGGGCACTACAAACCACACACTCTCCCTGAACCTGAATGTCTTCTGATGCCTGAAACTTGCCGAACTGACTGCACTCTGCACCAAAACACCTATTCTGTTCGTGGCATTTGCTACAGTGGGAGGCAATCCGATAAACATCAGCAAAGGCAGCGTGAGCAATGAGCCGCTACCGGCAAGGGTATTCACAAAACCGGCAATAATTCCTGCCAGAACAAGAATCAGATAGATATACCATTCCATTGGCTGAAAAGATGATTTAACGGGAGAGAACCTCTTTGATGGCTTTACCGAGGTTCTCTATCAGATTGTTATCCTTGATTACATAGTCGTCAATGCCCTTACGGGCCAGTTCAAAAACAACCTCTCCCTTGTCCTGTCCCGAAAGCATTATTACAGGAAGGCCGGGCATTCTTTCCCTGATTACCCCGAGAACCTCCATACCATTCATCACCTTGCTTCCGCCTTTGTGGAAGAGGTAATCAAGAATTATGAGGTCAGGCTTCTGGCTGAGCGCTTTAATGCACTCTTCACCATAGTCAAACGCTGCAACCCGGTATCCTTCAGGTGTAAACCTCTTTTCAACCAGTGTTGTAATGAACGGGTCGTCATCAACCACAAATATCAGTTTGGTGCCTGCCATCTCACTTGTCGTTTGTTACCTCAAACCAAGATAAAGATAGTTAAAAAATGAAGACGCCCGGTTATACCCCAAATACAGAACGAATTATTTTGTGGCAAACAGCGGGAAATCATTCATCATTGCCTTAACATTCAGGCCTGTTGAAGATATGACCGACTCATTGTCAATATCGGAGATTATATCATCAATGAAGCCAACAATAGCATCCATATCCTTTTCTTTCAGTCCGCGGGTGGTTATTGCCGGAGTACCCACCCTCAAGCCTGAGGTAAGAAAAGGCGACCTTGTATCAAACGGGACCATGTTCTTGTTAACTGTGATGTGAGCCCTTACAAGAGTGTTCTCAACTTTTTTTCCCGAAATATCAGGGAACTTGGTACGAAGGTCAATCAGCATCAGGTGATTATCGGTTCCGCCTGAAATAACTTTATAACCCCTTCCCATAAATGATGCGGCCATTTCAACGGCATTCTTCTTCACCTGGGCCTGGTATTCCCTGAATGACTTATCGAGCGCTTCACCGAAGGCAACGGCCTTGGCTGCAATCACATGCTCAAGCGGGCCTCCCTGGATACCGGGGAAGACGGCCGAATTAATCAGTGACGACATCATTCTGATCTCACCCTTGTTTGTGGTAATGCCCCACGGGTTCTGGAAGTCCTTTCCGATCAGTATAATACCGCCGCGCGGCCCCCTGAGTGTCTTGTGGGTTGTTGAAGTCACTATATGTGCGTATGTCAACGGATTATCGAGCAAACCGGCAGCTATCAGCCCGGCAGGATGGGCCATGTCTACCATCAGCAGGGCGCCAACCTTGTCAGCTATGTTTCGCATTCTTGCGTAATCCCATTCACGGCTGTATGCCGAGGCTCCGCCGACAATTACCTTAGGATTCTCGCGCCGGGCGATCTCCTCCATCATATCATAATCAACCAGGCCTGTATCCTCCTTAACCCCATAAGCCACAGGCCTGTAGAGAATCCCCGACGAGTTAACAGGAGAACCATGTGAAAGGTGACCTCCATGCGACAGGTCAAGCCCCATAAACGTATCACCGGGCTTCATAACGGCAAGAAAAACCGCCATATTGGCCTGTGCGCCTGAATGAGGCTGCACGTTAGCATATTCTGCACCGTAAAGTTGCTTTAGCCTGTCAATGGCAATCTGCTCCGACTGATCAACCACCTCACATCCTCCATAATACCTTGCGCCGGGATATCCCTCAGCATATTTGTTGGTCATTACCGATCCCATTGCTTCGAGTACCTGTTCGCTGACGAAATTTTCAGATGCTATAAGTTCGATGCCGTTCATCTGCCTCTCTCTCTCAAGGGCTATCAGATCGAATATTGCCTTGTCTCTTTTCATTTTTTATTTCGGTTTTAATTGTTTACATTGAAGTAATATGATGGGCAAATATAAAAAAAAGTATGTGAGGTATTATTCCTCGGAGAATTGCATCAGGAGTTCACGGTAAGCTGTGAATATCCTTGACTTTGAAATGAATCCGACATACAGTCCGTTATCAAGGACCGGAAGATTCCATGCTCCGGTCTGGTTAAAGACCTCCATAACTACGTTCATCTTCTCGCGGACATCAATATAAGACGGCGGGATTGTCATTAGTTCCGACACCAGTACACTGTTGTATTTTTCAGTCTCGAACATTATACCACGCACATCATCAAGAAGAACAACTCCCTCAAGCACATTGTTTTCGTCAACGACAGGAAACAGGTTCCGCTTCGAAGCTGAAACAGCCCTTACAAGATGGCCAAGGGTGTCATTCGATCTTACGGTTATAAGGTCCTTCTCAATCTCTCTGGTCCAATCCATCAATGTAAGAACGGCCTGATCCTTGTCGTGGGTAATAAGTTCGCCTGCCCTGGCGAGCTGCTTATGGTAGATTGAGTGCCTTTCAAACCTCTTTATGGTAATATATGAGAATGTGGAGACAAATATCAGCGGAATAAGAAGGCCATATCCGCCTGTAATTTCTGCAATCAGAAATATGGCTGTAAGCGGTGCATGCATTATGCCGGCCATGGTTCCCGCCATACCTGTGAGGACAAAACTGCTTTCAGGAAGTGACAATCCGAGTAGGTTGTTGATAAGGGTTGCCAGAAAAAAACCGGCCACTCCTCCTGCGAAAAGCGATGGTGCAAATATTCCTCCAACCCCGCCGGCTCCATTTGTCGAACTTGTTGCAATCACTTTCAATACTATAAGTGATGCAAGGAAAGCAAGAAGAAAAACCAGGTTGCCGGCCACACCGGCAAACAGGCTGCTTTCAAACAATGCATCGCTGTTGCCGTTGAGCAGATTCATAATCGTCTCATAGCCTTCACCATACAATGGCGGGAACAGAAAGATAAGCACGCTCAGCACCGATCCTGCCGTCAGAATTCTGTAAAGAGGCTTTTTTATCTTCTGGTATAGCCGCTCAACCACAATGGTAACCCTGCTGAAATAAGCCGAAACGAGTCCGGTAAAAACGCCGAGAAGAGCGTACCATGGCAGGTTGCCGAGACTGAACGACTCTCTTACGGCAAAGTTGAACAGCACCTGGTCACCCATAAGGAAATACCCTACAGTAGCTGCGGTTACCGAAGAAATAAGAAGAGGAACAATAGACGATATGGTAAGATCGAGC
>VGGM01000283.1 GCA_016868515.1 Bacteroidota bacterium
TTAATCTCAACAGCAGCATGGATGGAATCATGGGTGGCTCCGGTGAGGGCTATACCCTCGGGTTGAATTACCACATTAACAACAACGTTAAAATGATGCTCAATTATGCCTATGTGAATCACGATCGCTACGCGAGCGGCAAGAACAAGTTATTCGTGGGTTATGACCTCGACGGCAATCTGACCAAGAATCCGAGAGCAGTTGCTGACGCAATTGGCAAGGCCGGTGAGGACTTCAGCATGCTCCTTCTGAGAATTGAAGTTGACTTCTGATGAATATTGAATTGATTTACTTTATAAAACCTACAAAATTTTGAATGCTATGAAAGCAAAATATCTTATAGTAATAACCGCAATCATTGGAGTAGCACTCTATTCCTGTGTTAAGGATGAAGTATTTCAGGGGCCTCCCATCATATCGAATGTTACACTCTCTCCGCAGGTACCTAATGTTGGTGAAGATGTTACAGTTACGGCAAAGGTTGTCGACCTTAACGGCGTTGAAGAGGTAAAGCTTTACTTCAGGGTTGGAACCGGAACCTTCGAGTCGGTGACAATGACTGCTGCTGGAGATATCTACTCGGGAGAGATTCCCGGCCAGACAGCAGGGACACTGGTAGCCTATTACGTTGAAGCTACAAATATACTCGATAAGAAAGCCGTTTCACCATTGGGAGCTCCGGCAACTACCGCGGCCTTTACAGTTGGTGCTGCACTTATTGTTATGAATGAGGTACAGCCAAGGGGTACAACCGGGGCCGATGCTGACTGGGTGGAGATTTACAACGGGTCAGATAACCCGGTTAACATCAGCGGTTACAAAATCTACGATTCGGGCGGGCAGTCAGGATCAAAGGCAAAAATGACCTTCCAAAACGGTACTATTATTCCTGCAAAGGGCTTCTTCGTCATAGTGGTTGACGATGCCGCTACTGCAAATCCGGCGGGTTCGAATTTCGGGCTATCAAGCGGTGGCGAACAGGTATGGCTGGAGAATGCTGACGGCTTTATTATTGACACCTTCACATTCCTTTCAACCCCTGATGCCTCACATACCTATGGCAGAAAACCCGACGGGTCATCGACCTTCGTGTTTTTTACCCAGATAACAAAGGGCAGCTCAAACAACAACGCAACATCGGTCAATCCGTAAACCGGCTCCTGGCAAGCGTATATCCCCCGTCAACTGTGACGGGGGGCCTTGCCCGGCCGGGTAATTCCAAATCTAATTAAACGTTTAGGAATGGCTAAGGAAGAATTGAAAATTGGTGAGATATCGAAACCCCGTTTCGAGTTCCGCACATTCGGGCAGAATTTTGATAATGCTGCCATGAGAATGGCCAGACTGTCGGCCCCGGTTCCCGAAAAAGTATGACACTCTGATGAGATATATATACTGTCGCGTACCAATGATATTAATAATACCAAGATACGGGACGGCAAGATGGATATCAAGACCTATGTACAGACTGTACAGGGACTTGAGCAGTGGAATCCGCTGATGAAGGGCGAATTTCCGATGAAGGCTGAGGTTCTCCGCAATGAGGTTTTCCCGGCTTTTCAGGTTAAGATGCCTGAGCTCAGCAAGGATGTTTATACCTACGATGAGTTTATCTCGATGGTGAAAAACCACCCCGACCTGGCGGCCGTGAGGGTACATAAGCAGAGGTTCGGTTTTATGGTTAACAATACCATTTGCGAATACGGCAATGTGCTTATTAATGGTGCAAGGGTGTTTACCATCAACTCTGAGTCGACCGAGGTTGAGGATATCGTAAAAACCATTAAGGACGTTGGCCTTGAGGGTGTTGAAAATATCAATTACCTTCAGGCGATAAAGAGGGTTATCGGAATGATTGACAAACCACTGGCAAACGAATAGAAGCGATGGCACAGGAGATAGAAAGGAAGTTTCTCGTCAAGGGCGACTTCAGAAAAGAGGCACGGAAGGCAACGCGTATAACGCAGGGTTATCTTTCGTCGGTGCCCGAACGCACTGTAAGGGTACGTATCAAGGGTGACAAGGGTTTTATAACCATTAAGGGAATAGGCAGCGCCTCGGGTGCCAGCCGTTACGAATGGGAAAAGGAGATACCCGTTACCGAGGTTGAGGAACTTCTTAAAATATGTGAACCCGGAGTAATCGACAAGGTCCGCTATGAGGTACCGAAGGGTAAGCATGTTTTCGAGGTTGATGAGTTTCATGGCGAGAATGCCGGCCTGATTGTGGCTGAGGTAGAACTCTCATCGGAGGGGGAACAGTTTGAAACACCTGTATGGCTTGGCAATGAGGTTACCGGCGATGCCAGGTACTTCAACTCGATGCTTATGAAGAATCCCTTTACAAAATGGTAAAACCCAACTGAAGAGATGAATCCTGCAGCAAATACACAGCAGCATGAGACGAACGGCTACGATCCGCTCGATATGCACAACTACCGGATCGAGAAGCTCCCCAAGAGGGCAAAGGGCAGGTTCGAGAAGTGGCTGGCAATGGCCGGTGTGCCGCTTGCGATTCTTTCATTTATTCTGCTGGCATTTGTTGTCAGGATACCTTTTCTTCAGGATATTGACCCTGGCCAGATAGTATCGGCAGGGGCAAAGAAGGCGTTTGCCTCGCTCGGAATGGAGGGATTTATCAGGTCTAATCAGTATATGGTAGCAGTATTTGCAGCTGCACTGATACTCTGGATTACTGAAGCCATTCCGAACTACCTCACATCACTACTCATAATAATCAGTCTTGTTCTTACGGGTGTGCTGCCCGAGAAGGAGGCCTATGCGCAGCTGGGTCATCCTGTTATGTGGCTCAATATTATGTCGTTCGTGCTTGCCAGCATGCTGGTGGCGACCGGAGTGGCAAAGCGGTTTGCGCTTTGGTTCATTTTACGTTTCGGTAAGAATGCGGCATCGATCTTCATCAGTTTCATAATAATCAACCTGATTCTTTCGGCCTTTATATCGGCCACCACCGCCAAGGCTGCTATACTGCTGCCCGTTTTTATGGTAATTGCCGCCATTTACGGAGCGCGCCCCGGTTCCGGCAGAAACAATTTCGGACGCAGTATTGTGCTCCAGAACCTGCTTAATATTAACCTGGGTGCCGGTGCCTTTGTAACCGGCTCGGGTGCCAATCTTCTGGCAGCTGCCCTCATC
Source organism: Bacteroidota bacterium (assembly GCA_016868515.1). Lineage (GTDB taxonomy): Bacteria > Bacteroidota > Bacteroidia > Bacteroidales > VadinHA17 > SLNP01. The sequence goes on from VGGM01000283.1 coordinate 3,156, forward strand.
GGAGGGGCCATTGGCGGATCGGTATTCTTCAGCGACTGGATGATGGCAATGTTTCCGGTAATGGTTATCCTGATGTTTACCGGCTATATTCTTGCAATGAAGGTCTTTTTCCCACTTTCCACAGAAGACCGTTTACCCCATATCGAGGGAGGAATGGAGAGACTTAGGGAAGAGTA
>VGGM01000284.1 GCA_016868515.1 Bacteroidota bacterium
GGCTGTCTTGAGGTATTTCGGATCATCGTCCTGAAGTCCTTTTACAAACGCAAGCCCCATGCGGCCTGTCAGGTAGGGATCCTCACCCCAGGTCTCCTGTCCTCTTCCCCACCGCGGGTCGCGGAAGATGTTTATATTTGGCGTCCAGTAGGTTAACCCGAGATACTGGCCCCGGTTCCCTGCCTTAACAGCTTCGTTATACTTTGCCCTTCCCTCGTCGGAGATGGTTGTGGCAACCCGGAGAATCAGATCGTCGTCGAACGTTGCCGCCATTCCTGTTGCCTGCGGAAAGACCGTTGCCCTGCCGGCACGGGCAACCCCGTGGAGCGCCTCATTCCACCAGTTGTAGGCGGGAATGCCAAGGCGCTCAATGCCTTGTGAATTGTAGAGCATCAGCGACGCCTTCTCCTCAACTGTAAGACGCGAAATCAGGTCGGCGGTGCGCTCCCCGATAGTGAGATTTGGGTTGCGGAAGGGGTATTCGTAAACTTTCTGCCGTCGTAAACATGCTGTCAGACAGATAATTAGTAGAATAAAAGCAGTAGTTCGCACGTCGATTCAATTAGATGATACAATGTAGTACAATTTAACATACCATACATCGAAGCAACATTTTTACCACAGCGGTAGTCATATACCAGTAATCTGTCTGATGGCATACTACATAACCTGAAAGCTGAGAAGAGGCAGAAGCTGTTCAGTTTAAAAACCTGACTATGAAGAGAATATTGGTTTTTGTGTTGCTGATTGTTTCCTCCTTCACATGGCATGCAAGCTATGGACAAGTTGTTTCCCGGGCGGAGGCCTCACTGATCGCTCAGAAGAGTTTTGAACATATCTACGGGCGGTCCGGAATAAAGGGAGACCCCTCAATTGAACATATCTCCCTCACTGATAGTTCACTGCAACCAGCACTCTATATTTTCACAGATGCAAAGGGAGGATCTTTAATCCTTTCGGCTGAGAAGCGTGCATATCCCCTGCTGGGGTGGTCCGAGACAGTTTTTGAGTCAGATGATCTGGCAGGTCTGCCGCCTTCGCTGAACGAGTTTACCGAAAACTGGATTGAACAGATTGAGTATATCCGTGAAAACAACCTGCCGGGCTCAATGAACTTCACAAGCAGCCAGCAGGCAATTATGGGAATGATACCAACAGCCTCGTTCACCGGTCTCAACTTCTCCTCTGCCGTTGATCTGGCATGCAGGTCAGTGGTTCAGGGTGATATTTCAACAGGTTCTGATTACGTTAATTACTATAAGAACACCTGGCCGGCCGCATTCGGGAAAGAGCTGGTATACAGGGTTACAACCGCTTTACCCGGCCGTATAAGTGTTAAGATAACCAGCCAAACAGCCTCAGTTCAGACATTCCTCCTGAACTATGCGCACAAGGACTCCCTGGTTATTTTCGGTACCAACGGCCTGAGGGCAGACGATATGCCTGCGGGTACATACTACATCGTGGTTGAGGGGTCTGCCGGAGCAGAACCAACATTCAGCATTGAGGTGGTTTGTCCCACTGCCGACCCTGATCTCGATATCGTTACGGCGTCAGTTTCTCCCCAGTATATTGAACCCTTGCAGGCCAATGTCCTGCTGAAATCAACCGTTAAGAATATCGGAAACAGCAGTTCTGCAGCCTGCGTAATGGAATACTGGCTTTCGGAAGATGTCTCCTTCGATGAAGGCACAGATATATATATTGGCAGCGGAGCTGTCCCTGCACTGGCCAAAGGTCAGAGCTCCGTCATAAGCAGCGTGGTTACAATGCCTGCGGGAGTGGCTCATGGCACTTATTACATGATATTTGTGGCCGACAGGGAAAACACAGTTCCTGAAACGGATGATGAGAACAGTTTTGCTGTTTATGTCTCGGTTCCAAAACCGGGAATATTAAACTGCACCTCAGCCATAGGTCTCATAAACGGCCAGTGGCATCGCGGCAATACCCTTACCGACGGGATCAACCTGATTGAAGAGTACTCGGCGGGCAGGGATATGACAGGCCCGGAGGTTATCCACACTTTCACACCGGCCTACAACGGCATGGCCGAAATTACATTTGTGGAGAAAAGCACCGGATCGCTGAGCGCCATCGTACTGCCAATCTGCAACGAGAACACTTTCGAGCAGATACTCCGGTTTTACGACCCCCTTGATACAATATCCTCCGGAAGCCTCTACGTAGTTGCAGGGAATCACTATATCATAGTTGTTGACGGTGAGAATGGAGCCTCGGGAGATTATGCCATCAAAGTCGATCTGCCCGGGGAGTGTCCCGATGTAACAGTTCAGTACTGGGGCAGCCTCGATTTGTGTGAAGGAAACCCATGGCCGGGATTCTGGACAGGCTGGGGATACAGCAGTTACCAGTGGTACAGTGATGGGATGGCAATTCAGGGAGCTGTGAATTCGTCGTTATCTGTCACGGCTGCAGGCAACTACCACGTTACGGTAACCGAGAACGGATGCACTGCCTCATCTGATACTTTTACTGTAAGAATGGATATGCCTCCTGATACAGCAATTATCGCCACTGAAGATTCACTGGATTTCTGCGACGGGGGCTTTGCACTGCTTAGACTCGACAACAGCGTCCTTTTCCCTTTTAACTGGGCGCTCAATGACACACTGCTGCCCGGCGAGACCGGAACAACTGTCAATGCCGTCCGTCAGGGCAAATACTCTCTTTACACAGTTAACGGTGCATGCAGGGTAAGGTCGGAAAATACGATAACCGTTGAGGTTACAGCCCTCCCCGCTGACATAGGGGATTTGCTTCCGGTTCCTTCAGACAGTATTGAGTTTTTCTACCCATTTACCCGGAACAATAGCGATGTCGGCGGGAATAACTACTCGATGATTGGGTGGGATTATGAGCCGGCCGATGACCGGTTCGGAAACTTCTGGCAGGCAAGATACCTCAGAGGGGAGTCGCAAAAACTCTATTCATCGAATTACAGGACCATGCCTGAAAAACTCACCCTTTCGCTCTGGTTCAAAACCTCAACAGTATCGGGTGGTCTGATTGCAGCCTTTACCGATAATCCATGGGGTCAGGGCAAAACAGACGTTGTTCTCTATATGTCTGATGACGGCAGGATAAGATACTACATCAGCAATGGAACAACGCCGGTCGAACTCTCTTCAGCCTTTTCATACAATGACGGGCAGTGGCACCAGGTGGTGATAGAACACGAAGGGAAGATGACCCTGGATATCAACAGCGGAGCTGAAAAGATCGTTTCGGCCGGCAGCGCTGTAAAGGAGACTTTTAAGGGATACTGGACCTTTGGTGGTCCAGAGATTCCGGCCACTGTCGCTTCA
>VGGM01000285.1 GCA_016868515.1 Bacteroidota bacterium
GGTTGTGCCACCCGGTTAAGCGGACTCTGTCGCTTAATGCCTTCGCCTGCGGGACTGTTAAGCACTTCAGCAGCCATATCGGTCTCCGTAAATCCCGGGGCCACCACTCCAACAGTAATATTATAGGGAGCCAGGTACTGTGCAAGCGACTGGCTCATTGAGTTGAGGCCGGCCTTGCTGGCCCCGTATGCCGGGTGATTGGGCTCTCCCCGGAAGGCACCGCGCGAAGAGATATTGACAATCTTGCCCCCTCCCTTCTCAATCATATGCCGTGCCGCCATGTAGCAAACATTTGCAGCCCCGGTAAGATTTACAGCTATAGTTCTGTTCCATCTCGCCTGCCACTCATCATAGCCGATATCAGCTATTCTGTGTTCAGAGAATTCTCCTGCATTGTTCACCACTATATCTATCCGCCCGTAGATGTCTTTCAGCTTCCCGAACAGCTTCGCAATTGCTTCAGCATCGGCGACATCGAGCTGTAAGGCTTTATGGTTTCCATTGGTTCCCATTTCCTCCAGGGTGCGTTCTGCTTCGGAGTGATTCGCCCTGTAGGTTATTATAACACCCGCATTCAGTTGCGCAAAGAGCAGTGCACAGGCCTTACCGATTCCGCGCGAACCGCCGGTTACAAGAACATTTTTTCCCGAGAAGTCAATATTGATATCCATGTTGTCAGGGTTAATATGATAATGTCTTAAGGCGTTTAAATCTTTGCCACGGCTAAAGGTACAAAATTCAGTCATGCCAGTGAATTGTTTAAATAGTGGCAGGCTTCGTGCCATAGAATCGTCACCCTCAGAGACCGTCAGCTTCAGTGAAGTTTATATCTTTGCCTCTGACAGAATTGCGCTCTGATGCTAAAACTTCCTCCCGACATGATGGCAATGATGGATGACCTGGGAACCCGGGGCATTCCCTTTCTTTTTATTATCTCATTCGACGGATCAGAAGTACATGTCTGGCGCACGGAAGAGGTTCCGTCTGAGGTAGTATTCTCGGTTCCCTCAAAGCGGAAAGCATCCAAACCGTCCGGTACTGACAACCTGGGGTTGCCATTCACTGTTTCGCCGGTGGTGTATGAAAAGTACAGGGAGGCATTCGGGAAAGTTATGTATCACCTGAAGCGTGGCGACAGCTACCTGATAAACCTTACCATGCCTACTGAAATTGAGGTGCCGCTGACGCTAAGTGAGATTTTTGAAGCAAGCGATGCGCCCTTCAGGATTCAGTTCGGGGAGAGGTTTATATGCTTTTCACCCGAGATTTTCGTGAGGATAACTGACGGGGTCATAAGCTCGTATCCGATGAAAGGTACCATTGATGCCACGGTTCCTGATGCGGAGAATAGAATTCTTGCCGACACCAAGGAGATGGCTGAGCATAACACCATTGTCGATCTTATACGCAACGACCTGAGTATGGTTGCCGGAGAGGTAAGGGTAAAACGTTACAGGTATATTGACCGTATTGAGACGAACCGCGGTCCGCTTCTCCAGGTAAGCTCGGAGATAGGAGGCAAGCTTACCGGCGGGATGAGGGGCAGGATAGGGACAATAATGTCGAAGCTCCTGCCGGCCGGATCGGTTACGGGAGCCCCGAAAGAGAAGACGGTGGAGATCATCAGAATGGCGGAAGGTTATGACAGGGGATTCTATACCGGGGTGTTCGGCTGGTTCGATGGCCGGGACCTCGACAGCGGGGTGATGATACGGTTTATTGAGAATCGGGCCGGGAAACTTATTTACAAGAGTGGCGGAGGGATTACCGCGATGAGCAATCCTGAATCGGAGTACGGGGAACTAGTGAGGAAGGTGTATATACCAATAAGGACGTAAAGGGCGTAGGGTGAGGTAAAAGGATATGCGGGGCGCGGGTGGGAGAAGTGGCATGGGTTTGCCGGGAAGTTTTTTTCTATCTTTAGGGGATAAACGGTTTCAATGAAAAGATACAAATGGGGTATTCTGGCGCCGGGGCGGATTGCGGAGAAGTTTGCCGAAGGGCTTAAACTTCTGCCCAATGCCGAATTATGGGCGGTAGGGTCGCGCGACTTGTCGCGCGCAACCGATTTCGCCGGCAGACATGGCTTTGTCAGGGCATATGGCTGCTACGGTGAACTTGCCGCCGACAGTGACCTCGACGTGGTTTATATCGCATCCCCACACTCGCACCATCATGAACATACAATGCTATGCCTTGGGCATGGTAAACACGTTATATGCGAAAAGGCATTTGCCCTTAACCTGCGCGAGGTTGATGAGATGATAGCCGAGGCTCGCAGCAGAGGGCTCCTTCTTATGGAAGCTCTCTGGCCTCCGTTTCAGCCTTCCTACAGGGAGGCTGACGCAATTATCAGTAGCGGCAGATTGGGAAAAGTACTCTCAATTGCCGGCCGCTTTGGGTTTAACTCGCCGTACAGTGCTGAGGCAAGGACTTACAACCTGGCTCTCGGAGGCGGATCGTTGCTTGATATTGGCATCTATCCCGTGATGGACATCCTCAGGTACATGGGGATACCCGACGACATAAGTGCCGTGGCCTCATTTGCTCCCACAGGCGCCGATGACAGCCTGCTTGCTGTGCTGGGATATGCCGATGGCCGGCGCGCAACTGCCTACAGCTCATTTATAGACGAGGCCGGAGTGGGCACTACATTTATTCTTGAGAAAGGCAGGATAATACTGGAACGCAGCCGGCCAGGCGGTCAGTTACTTACTGTTGAGGCCGATGGGAAGGAACCGGCTGTCTCCTCCTTTAATCCGCCGGCCTCGGGATTCGCACCGGAGGCTGCTGAGGTTATGAAGTGCCTGGATGCTGGGGCTGCCGAAAGCAGTATGATACCACTTAGTTTCAGCCACGATCTGATGCAGCTGCTCGACAGAATCAGGATAGCAGCAGGAATCATCTATCCCGGAAGAGATTGACCTGAATATCAGTTATATATAGCAGTAACATAAAACAATTGAGTTATGAGAATCAAAGGTTTTCTGGTTCTGCTGGCAGCAGGACTATCACTGGCAGAGCCTGCGGCATCGCAGGGGACAATGCTGCTGCGGCAGCCGACCATCAGCAGTACCCAGATAGTCTTTGTCCATGCCAACGACCTCTGGATAGTTGCTCGTGAAGGAGGTGATGCAGTAAGGCTTACAAGTTCGGCCGGACAGGAGAGGGATCCGCATTTCTCTCCCGACGGAAGAACAATAGCATTCACCGCCCAGTATGACGGCAACACCGATGTTTATACGGTTCCGGCCGAAGGAGGGCAGCCTGTGAGACTCACATGGCACCCTGGGGCCGACAACGTGACAGGCTGGAC
>VGGM01000286.1 GCA_016868515.1 Bacteroidota bacterium
GCCTGATAGGCATCGCGGGCAATTGAGTCATCGATGTTTTCAGGATCGATGAATCCGCAGTTGCGCAACGCTATACGCACCTGTTTCTTGTATAAACCGATTCTCTTCGTGTCGGTAATGTATTCCCTGGTTTCGGGGTCGGTAAAAAGCAGCCTTTCAACTTTTCTTCCCTTCATTATATGCCCGGCGATAATTTCACGGGCATCTTCAGGCTTAACCCGGGTGTAGAAGGTGTTATCGGGCATTACCTTCACAATCGGACCCTTTTCACATAAACCGAAGCATCCTGTTTTAATAGCCTGAACATCATTTTCAAGAGCATTTGCCTCAATCTCGTATATAAGGTTGTCAAGAAGTTCGTTGCTCAATGAAGCATTGCATCCGGTACCGGAACAAACCATTATCTGCATCTTGTATTTCGCCATTGCAATATCCTCCCTCCGTAATTAGTCAATTGACTGATAGTTATCAGGCAGAATACCCTCAACCAGTTCGCCGTTCTTGATATACTTTTCAATGATCTCGTCGGCTTTCTGCCTGTCAACGTAACCGAACAGGATTGGTTCCTCGCCCGGTCGCTTAACCTCAATAGTAGGTTCAGCAAAACAGTAGCCCATATCGCCGGTCTGGATAACCACGGCATCGATATTTCGCTTGTCGAGCTCTTCAGTGAGAAAAGCCATAATCTCCCTGGCCCCGGATGCTATACCACTGGTTGCCATGCCTATCTTGATAACGACACGGCCCTCGGGGTTGTCACCCTTTTCGCGTAGCTCAACTTTGGCCTTAAGCTCATTCTTAAGTCTCTTAAGATCGGCCAGTGTTTTTACTTTGCTCATTTATGCCTGATTTACAAGTTTATATACCAAATTTTTTTATTCATCTCTTAGATTTCCGGAGTCATACCGGTGGACTGGTGATTGATCTGGCGCAAAGATATAAATATTTATTGTGAATAAAATAACAATGTGAATAAAATAACAGTAAATTAGAATTATTCTAATATAGAGAAGGAGAATAGCCACTGGTATTTATGTGCTCCTGTCTGACTTTTCAGCGTTGATTTTAACTATTTCACATATTACCTCTACTGCCTTCTGCATCGATTCGATGGGTATGAATTCGAACCGCCCGTGGAAGTTATGGCCTCCGGTAAAGACATTCGGACACGGGAGTCCCATATATGATAACCTTGCTCCGTCGGTTCCGCCCCTGACAGGAGTTATCACCGGTTTGATTCCACACCTTTCGATTGCCTCTTCGGCGATTTTAACAATATGCATGAACGGTTCAATTCTCTGCCTCATATTATAATACTCGTCCCTGATATTCAAAGTGATACTGTTATCGCCATATCGACGGTTAAGCCATTCGGTTATTTCCAGCAAAAGGTTTTTTCTTGCCTGGAACTTCTCCCCGGAGTGGTCGCGGACAAGTACCTTCATTGTAGTGGAATCGACACCCCCCTTAATGTCATAAACATGGAAGTATCCCTCGTAGCCCTCAGTATGTTCAGGGCGTTCGGCTCTGGGAAGGAGGTTGCAGAATTCATTGGCCACGTTAATTGAGTTTATCATCTGGTTTTTGGCGATTCCCGGGTGTATGCTTTTGCCCTGTATGGTTACCGTTACACTGGCAGCATTAAAGGTTTCATATTCAAGTGAGCCAGGTTCACCTCCATCGATGGTATATGCGAATTCCGCACCGAAGTTTTTAACATTGAATCGGTTAGCCCCCCTGCCAATCTCTTCGTCGGGAGTAAAGCAGATTCTTACGTTACCATGTTTGAAGTCTCTTCTCTTAAGAAGGATTTCGGCAGCCGTCATTATTTCTGCAATACCTGCCTTGTTATCGGCCCCTAGCAGGGTTGTGCCGTCGGTTGTTATGATTGTCTGTCCAATATAATTCCTCAGTTCGGGGAACTCTGACGGCGAGAGTATGATACCCTGCTTCTTGTTAAGTGGGATCTGATCGCCGTTATAGTTTCTGATTACCTGGGGATTCACGTTATCGCCGGGCATTTCCGGACTTGTGTCGAGGTGGGCAATGAATCCGATAACGGGAACCTCAGGGCCAGCGTTGCCGGGAATAGTGCCGGTAACATATCCGTTTTCATCGACACTGGCATCGGTAATCCCAATCTCCTCCATTTCATCGCGCAAAAGCCGGCCAAGCAGAATCTGACCTTCGGTTGTGGGAGAGTTATCAGATTTATCATCAGAAGCGGTTCCTATTCGTACGTATCGCAGGAATCTCTCTAGCAGTTTTTCGTTCATAGTATAAGTATCAACAGTGACTAAAGATACTCTTTTTGGGATAAACAGTAAAACCTGTGAATGCTATGGCACATCACAGGTTTCACGGTACTCACGTGAAGATATCCGTTATTTCAGGAGGATGTTTCCGATCAGCATCCTTCCGCTTTTCCAGTATGCTCTGAAGTAGGGGTTGTCGCTTATATAGACAACTTCGCCCCGGCCTATTCTTTCCGATCCTATTACCAGGGTGTTTTTAATGTTCTCCCTGAACTTGTATCCGGCGAAACCTGAAACCGGATCTGATTCGGTAATGTAGCCTATGTTGCTGCCACCGCTGAGATAGGGGAGTCCTGAGGAGCGTTTCATCAGGAACCACTCGTTTCCCAGACCGAAAGTATAGGGATGGGTTACATCGAGTTTCACACGGTATATGGCTCCCGACGATCTGGCTGAAATGGCATACCTGCGTTCATCCTCAAATTTGCGAAGCAGTTCCGGGTCGTCGCTGCGTTCCTTCTTCTCCTTTGCCTTAAGTTCAGCAGCCCGCAGGTCGGTTCCCTTACCAAGGGCAGTTGTCTTCTCAGCGCTGAAGAGTGAAGAGGCCGATTCGATGGCCAGCACCTTACCCCCCCTCTGAAGGAAGGCCATTATCTGATCCTTGTACCTGGTATAGTTGCCTGATGTAAGAATCAGCACATTATAGTCGGTCATATCGGCCGATGCAACCGATGCAGCATTAATGACAGTAACAGGGTAATCAAGCTCTCTTTCGAAGAAGTACCACAGCTCACCCACCTGGCTGGCCGAGGTTCCCTCACCGCCAAGCAATGCTATTATTGGGGCCTTACTTACCCGTGAGTAGTCGGAGCCGAAGTCTTTACCGGCTTCCACGAATCCGGTTGATGCCGTGTGCAGTCTGATACCGGCTTCAGCGGCTGCTTCAGCAACCAGTTTGTCGAACGTTGAAGGTATGTGTGTATTGTCTCCACGGGCAATTATCAGCGATCCCCTTTCAAACTTGTTATTGCCCGACGTAAACTGTTTCAGCGAGT
>VGGM01000287.1 GCA_016868515.1 Bacteroidota bacterium
TTGAAGATTTCAAGTTTTCTGCCTTTCCTCTCAACCGTTGAGTTGAGCAGCCTCATTTCACCCGAAGCGTTATCAATGCTGTTACCGGTAAAGTTTGCAGTTACAAGCATGTTGACTGATGAAGTTTCATCAGTTTTACTGATATTAAGATTGAAGAGGTTTGCCTTGGGAATATTAAGTGAAAAGTCGAATTCAGGAACATCCTTCTGAAAATCGAGCATTCCAAGAAAGTCGAATTCCAGATTTTCATCATTCATGGAAATGGACCCATCCCATGTTTTTTCCGTAAAATTCCCATTAAGACGGATGTCGCGATAGACATATCCCATAAAATCTGCACTGTCGATCTGGCCTTCAAGAATCGCGTCAAAATCTCTGAATGAGCGGGAGACTCCATCCACATTCAGATGGAAGTTTACTCTTCCAAGCAATTCCGGATTTCCAGAAAGCTTTCCGGCCTCAATCGCATTTCCCTGCAATAGACCCTGGTATCTGAAAAGATTTCTCCCTGATGGGCGGAAAGATATGTCAGTTGAAAAGGTTCCTGCTGAAGTGAACAGCCTGCCATATGTTACGAAATCGGTTGTGAAGCCCGAGAAGGTTCCCCTGAAGGTCATTCTGCCTGCCTCTCTGTCAAGGTTCTCAGGAATTATGTCTGCATCTGCCAGCTTCAGTGATACCAGTTCAGTAAGTCTGGTGGTAAGATTGCTTACATCGAGAAATATATAGGTGTTCTCAATATCGGGGAGGCCGGAAAAGTCGAAATCGCAATTAAGGCTTGTTATATCTGCAGCCGACAGTTTGATGTTCCTTCCTCTTAGTTCAGAGAGTGTTCCGGTTACAGTCCCGGAAAAGGCCACTGGTCCCGGATCGGGAATTGAGGTCCGGATGAAGTAAGACAGATCACCGAAGTCAACAAACGAATCCCCGAAGGTGAGTTTCATTCGCACATCATTGCCGAAGTTGCGGAAAGCGCCTGGGTAATCGTATGACAGAGAAATGAAGTTTGAGTTTACCAGGCTTGCATAGGTATGAATATCAGCCTCTTCGAATTGAATCAGGCCGGGTGTAACAATTAGTCGTGACGAGAACCTGTTGACACTGAAACCTGATATTTCGGTGAATGAGGCCCTGTAAAACGACATCGATGTTGTATCGTCCTGAATTGAAAAATCCTCAATAACGGCGTTAATGTCGTTAACCGCCATATTGGAAAAATCAATGCCGTAGCCACTACGTATGGAGGAGTCGGCATTGTTTTGCAGAATAAATCTGCCGCCGGTGATATCAATCTGGTTTATTCTGATAACAGGTTTCCCGGTTTGGTTCTTAATTGTATCCTTTGCCAGCGCCTGAAGGATACTGTTAAGGCTATTGCTTCCGGTTGAATCGGTTATAACTTTAAAAACAGGATTCATGACTGTCACCCTGCCAAGATGAACTGACTTGTCCGATCGTGATATATTTCTTATCCCTGACTTGAGGGAGCTGGTATAAATGAGTGTGTCGTTGTTATTGTCGAGAACCAGAAGATCGGTGATGCTAACGCTTTTAATGAAAGAGAGATGGATACTTCCGATGGAGATTGATATACCCTTACTGCTGCCAATTCTCGATGTAATCTTCTGAATAATATAGGTTTGGACAGATGATAACCTGATAAGCAACATACCTGTTACAGGTATGGCCAGAAAGATCAAACCAGTTATTATGATAATCCTGTATCTTTTTTTTATACTTTCGGCCATCAGATACCCTTATATATTGGTGTTCAAAATAACCTAAATTCGATCATAAAACAAAGAGTATGCCAGTAACAATTCTGGGGATAGAATCATCGTGCGATGACACTTCTGCTGCAGTGGTGCGCGATGGCTATCTTCTGTCAAACCTTATCGCCAACCAGAATATTCACCGTAAGTACGGGGGTGTTGTTCCTGAGCTGGCCTCGCGTGCACATCAGGCCAATATAGTGCCTGTTGTCGACCAGGCATTACGGGAAGCAGGGATCACCGTTACTGATATTGATGCGGTTGCGTTTACCAGAGGACCAGGGTTACTTGGGTCTCTTCTGGTTGGGGTTTCGTTTGCAAAGGGATTGTCACTATCGGCGAGTATTCCGGTAATTGAGGTAAATCACCTTCAGGCTCATATACTGGTACATTTCATTAAGGATATTTCCAGGGAGGGGAGTTATCCTGAGTTTCCTTTTCTCTGTCTTCTTGTATCAGGCGGCCATACGCAGCTTGTGATTGTAAGGGACTACCTGAAGATGGAATTGATCGGACAGACCATCGATGATGCTGCAGGTGAGGCATTTGACAAATGTGCCAAAATAATGGGGTTGCCTTATCCGGGTGGTCCGGTGATTGATAAGTTGGCAAAGGATGGCCGGAGCAATGCATTCAGGTTCAGTAAGCCTGTTATGCAGGGGCTCGACTTCAGCTTCAGCGGACTGAAGACAAACTTTCTCTATTTTATAAGAGAAAGATTGTTGACTGACCCCGGTTTTATTGAGAATAACAAAAGTGATCTGGCCGCATCCCTCCAGGAGACAATAGTATCAATTCTGACTGAGAAGCTGGTAAAGGCAGTGTCAGTAACCGGAATAAAGAGAGTTGCAGTTGCCGGAGGAGTTTCAGCCAATTCGGGGCTTCGTGCTAAACTTGAGCAGGCGGCTAATTTGGGGAACTGGGAGATTTTTATTCCGGAATTCCGGTTTACAACCGATAATGCTGCCATGATTGCAATTACAGGATTTTATAAATATATTCGCAGTGAATTCACTGCTCTTGATGCTGTGCCGGTTGCCAGATATGGAATTTAGTCAGTGAATTCCGATTGAATTTAAATTGACAACAGGTTTAAATGCAACTATACCGAAAGGAGCAGACAAAAAACTCACCGGAGGTAATTCTTGATCCTGGTGGGATTATTCGTCTCAAGGGACGGTCAATCCTTGAGAATGCTGCCGAATTCTATGAGCCGGTTCTGGAGTGGATTGATGAATATGTCAAAACCCCGGCACTTCTTACATGCATCGATATAAACCTCGAGTATTTTAACAGCGCCACGGCAAAATTTATTATCAGTCTGATCCAGAGAACCTCTGCTGTGGCATTCAGAAATGGCCGGCTCAAAGTCAACTGGTATTATGAGGATGGTGACGAAGATATCCTGGAGAGGGGAGAGTACATTGAGTCGGTGCTTGAGGTGGATTTCAGTTTCATAAAGGTCAGAATGTGACAATGGTTGCCTGGTTAATAGGCCAGTATCTGACTCTTTTCCCGTCCCGAACCCTTAATCCA
>VGGM01000288.1 GCA_016868515.1 Bacteroidota bacterium
AACCGGACCGCTAACCAGAATATCAATGAACTGACTGTTCTTGTCGAACCATTCATTTGTAGCTCTGGGTATCAGGTGTACCCTTCCAGTGCCTTCAACCATAACAGCACCGTTCAGGTTGGCATTCCGGGGCCAGGCAGTTGCCGTATCGGTGTCATGAATAATGCCGTCGTTTCGCAGGTAGGTTACCGACCCGCCGGCCGCATTGAAAAAACCCCCGTTAACGGCAGCTGTACCTCCGGCCTCAGCAGCCTGAATATCTGCCTTCCTTCTGCCCTGACCGGGTTCATAAACTATATCAATAACCTTTTTTCTGGTATCAACAATCAGTATATTGATATTCTGTTTCAGAGTGTCGCCCTCAACAGTATGTGCATGTATCCATAAAAGACCCCGGGAAATTCTTTCCCTCTTCCATTTTATCCTGGTTTCCCTGTAACCAGGTTCGCCGGCATGCAAAAATGTGATGGTAACAAAAAGGAGTGTCAGGGCCGATGCAACCAATGGAAGGTTTACCTTTTTCATATTCCGGTGAGTATCTCAGTCCAAATGTAAAAATATTTGCCTTTGTTGACCTGAATCATAAACGTCCGGCTTATATTTTTTTACATTTGCCCAATATGTAATTAAATTTCCAGTACCATGCCATCAATATCAGAAAAGGGTAAGGCAATGCCCGCTTCCCCCATCAGAAAACTGGTTCCGTTTGCAGAAGAGGCAAAGAGGAAAGGCCGCAAGATCTACCACCTCAATATCGGTCAGCCCGATATTCCGACGCCCGAGGTGGCAATGAATGCACTACGCAATATCAATATCAGGGTAATTGAATACTCGCATTCAGCAGGTAATGAATCATACAGAAGGAAACTTGCTCAATATTACCAGCGTATTGGCATTGATGTTGACCATACAAACATGATAGTAACAGCCGGAGGTTCGGAGGCAGTTCTGTTTGCCCTTATGACATGTCTCAATCCGGGCGACGAGGTGATAACACCCGAACCATTTTATGCCAACTACAACGGATTCGCTGTTACGGCAGGTGTTAAGGTTGTTCCTGTAACATCCTACATAAAGGATGACTTTGCCCTACCTCCCATAGAAGAGATAGAAAAGAAAATTACACCGAAGACAAAAGGGATAATAATCTGTAATCCCAATAATCCCACCGGTTATCTCTATTCCAGGGAAGAGCTGTTCAAGCTGAGGGATATAGTCAGAAAACATGATCTCTTCCTTTTTTCCGACGAGGTTTACAGGGAATTCTGCTACGATGGCGAAAAACACTTTTCCGCAATGCAGCTTGAAGGGATTGAGCAGAATGTCATACTACTCGACTCGGTATCGAAGCGCTACAGCGAATGCGGCGTGAGAATAGGGGTTATGATAAGCCGTAACTGTGAGGTGATGGCCGCTGCAATGAAGTTTGCCCAGGCAAGGTTAAGCCCCCCGGGACTGGGGCAGATTGTTGCAGAAGCTTCGCTCGACACACCTGCCGAATACTTTCGTAATGTTTATGATGAATACATTGCAAGGCGAAATTTCATGGTGGAGACATTGAATAAAATGCCGGGAGTATACTGCCCGAAACCAAAAGGTGCATTCTACGCAGTGGTAAAACTGCCCGTTGACGACTCCGACAGGTTCTCACAATGGCTTCTTGAGGAGTTTGAGTATAAGAATCAGACCGTAATGCTCGCCCCGGCAACAGGATTTTATTCAACCCCGGGAAGCGGCAGGAATGAAGTCAGAATCGCCTATGTTCTTAATATCGAGGACCTTAAAAACGCAATGGAAGCTCTTGCACAGGCTCTCCTGGCTTACCCTGGCAGAACAATTTGACAACATTTTGGGCAGATGCATACAAATTTAAATTATTATGATACCTTTGCGTTGTAATAAAAATCAACATCATGAACAAAGGAATTGTTAAATTTTTCAATGAATCAAAAGGTTTCGGATTCATCAAGGATGAGGAGACCGGCAAAGAGTATTTCGTACACTCAACAGGTCTGAAAGACCGTATCAACGAAGGTGACGAGGTAACATTCGAACTCACCGAAGGCAAAAAAGGCCTTAATGCAGTAAACGTTAAACTGGTATAGCAGAAAGAATTCTCATACAAAGTGTTTATCGTAAAAAAAAACGTTCCGGAAACCCCGGAACGTTTTTTTTCATCTCCTCTCTTTTCAGAAAATCCCCATCCTGATTCCCACAAATACCGAACGTGGGGCCATGGGGCCATATATATATCCGGGGTCACGGTCAATACCCTCATCAAAATCCGACTGATAGGCATTGAGAATATTCTTCATGCCCCCGTAGATCTGTGCCCTCGTTCCATTAAGCATAATGTCATAACGCAGGTTGAAACCCAGGTCGGTGAAAGACCGACTGACAACCAGTAATCCTTCATCAGGGTTGGTGGCAAGCATCCCAAAATAGGGAACAAGCATTCTTCCCGTGTATGTGCCGGTTACTGAAGCCTGAAACCTGTTTGCCGGCTGCCAGTTAATCGTTGCAAATCCGTAATTATCGGGTGTCCTGAAAAACCTCCTTTCATCAAACTCCACCGGAGTATCAAACAGGCTTTGCTGCATTGTGTATCCCGAAGATATTGTAACACCGGCAACGGGTATTATGTTAAGCTCAAGGTTTAACCCCTTTACCACTGCACCGTCGGATGCATTCTTTCGTATATAGAGTACCGTTCCGTTCGCATCGGGTGTGCCATATTCATTGGCGAAAGGATCCTGAAGCCTTGTGAGGAAACCTTCTGCCAGCAGTCCAACGGTAACAGACCCCATTTTTTTGTTATAATCGAGGGAACCCATGAAGCTGTGACTCCGTTCCCTCTTAAGGTCGGGATCGTTCCTGATTATTACCTGTCTAGACCCGGATGTAGATGTATGAAGGTCCTCATCAAACACCTGAGGAGCCCTGTATCCCTGAGAATAGCTGAGCCTTGCCTGCAGATTGCCTGAAAAACTATAGAGAAAATTAAGTCTCGGACTTAAAACCGAGCCCCTGCCTTCCTCCCCTGAGAGGTTGCAGCTGATTTCGTAAATATCAAACCTGATACCGGCTGACATCAGGAGGTTCCCCAGTTCAACCTCGGTCTGTGAAAAAAACCCTCCGGTAGTAAAATCCTGGCACGCAACAATCGTATTCCCAGTGTGCGGAACACCGATTATCACACCGTCAACAATAATGGCGTTTTCGTAGTCGGGATAACCCAGCTTCTTGTCGGTAAGCTTCTCCTTTCTCACCTCCAGTCCTGAAATTACAGCAGTATTTCCGGCGTT
>VGGM01000289.1 GCA_016868515.1 Bacteroidota bacterium
CTGATGATAATAACCGAAATTGGCAATATTCTTCGAATACCGGTCTCAGCTCTCCGTGTAATGGGACGGGCAACGCAGGGGGTGAGGCTTATAAACCTTAAGGATAATGATTCAATTGCATCGGTTGCGTATGTTCAGGTAGATGATGAAGACGTGGACGAGAATGTGACAGGGATCGGAAGTCCGGTACAGGATGATCCAGATGTTGTGTAAAATGGCAGGGAATTTGAAGATTAATTCATAAAAGTATATTTTTGGGAAATTTTTATCATCAAATTAACACAAAGAAACCATGAAAAAGTTAGTGCTGCTGTTATCAGCGATCATTTTAACAATAGGAGTGAGTGCCCAGAAAGGAAAGGTAAACTCAGCCCTTAGCTTCATTGACCAGGGTGCCCTTGACAAGGCCAAGGAGAATCTCGACGAGGCTCTTAAAGATGATAAGTCGAAGGAGTGGACCAAAACCTATTTTGCTCTCGGAAAACTGGCAATGGCTTCATTCGAGTCAGAGAATCCTAAATTCAAGTCTCTTTACCGTAATCCGCTCACCGAAGCTTACGATGCTTTTGAAAAATCGATGCAACTCGATCCGAAGGGCGGAACCAAGAAACTTCTTCAGGTGAACAGCACATACCTCTTGCTGGGCAATATGTTTATAAACCAGGGAGTTGAGCGGTTCCAGAAGTCTGATTTCAAAGGTGCACTGGAATCATTTGAAAATAATCTGAAGGTATCGGTAAGTGACGTATATGTAGGTTTGGTTGATACAGGGATTATTTTCAATGCCGGACTGGCAGCATACAATGCAAAGATGTTTGACGAAGCAATCAGTTATTTCGAAGCATGTACACCTACCAAATATGAAGGCACCCAGCCATACCAGCTGATGTATCTGGCCTATATAGGCAAGGAGGATCTCGATGCAGCAGAAGAAGTTCTGAACAGGGCATTCGAGCAATTCCCCGGCAACCAGGAGGTACTGCTTGTGCTGATTCAGCATTATCTCGATAACGACCTGACTGATAAAGGTCTGGCTTCGGTCGAAATGGCTCTCAGTAAGGATCCCGAGAACTTTTCTCTGCATCTTGCCCAGGGAGTATTCTTTATGAAGCTTGAAAGATATGAGGATGCAATCGTGGCACTGGAGAAGTCGGTTGCCATCAAATCAGATGAATTTGCAACACAGCTTAATCTGGGTATAAGTTATTACAACGTCGCTTTCGAAATGTATCTGAAGTCGAATGAAATAATGGATGTTCAGAAGTACAACCAGGCTGTTGCTGAAGTTAACAAAGTGTTTTCAAAGGCTGTCGCACCTTTCGAGGAGGCCCACAGGCTGAACCCGGAGGATATCGACACTATGAAAAACCTGAAGGAGCTCTATTACAGGCTTAACATGACAGAAAAGTACGACGCAATTGTGAAGAAACTGGAAGGGAAGATTTAGTTCTATCTATCTGTTCCTTAATAAAACTGGCGTGGGTTTTCCATGCCAGTTTTCTTTTTCAGAATGAGAGTGCTGGAGAGAGGAGTACTATTGTTTCTGATGATAATGCAACCGGAACAGGGGAGGCGGCCGACTGACACCTGCCGGCTCAGGCTATTTAACATAATATTAATTATAGGAAACAGGAGTAATTTACGCGATTTGAAGAACCAGGTTGCCAAATATCAGACAACCAATGGATTCAGATGGAGAATTGCATTGAACTCAGGTTGCTGTAGACTCCCCCTTTTATTCGAATGAGTTCATCATGGGTTCCCGATTCAATTATTCTGCCCTTGTCGAGTACGAAAATATTGTCGGCGCTGCGTACGGTTGAAAGCCTGTGTGCTATTACAATTGATGTCCTGCTTTTCATAAGGCGTTCCAGTGCCTCCTGAACAAGTCTCTCCGATTCCGAGTCGAGCGATGATGTTGCCTCGTCGAGAATAAGAATACGCGGATTCTTGAGTAGTGCCCTGGCAATGGCTATGCGCTGACGCTGTCCGCCCGAAAGCTGTGTACCGCGTTCCCCTACCACAGTTTCCATTTTCTCAGGGAACCTTTCAATAAACTCCATTGCATTGGCCTGGCGGGCCGCTTCAGCAATATCACCATCTGATGCTCCGGGACGCCCGTAGGCTATGTTCTCGCTGATGGTTCCGCCAAAAAGAAATATATCCTGCGGAACCAGGGCAATCTGCTTTCTGATTGCCGATAGCGAATAATCCCTGATGTCGTGTCCGTTAAATTCAATGGTCCCGCTTACCGGTTCATGTAGCCGCATAAGCAATGCCGTAAGTGTGGTTTTGCCGGCACCACTCGGACCGACAATAGCAACCACCTGGTCTTCCTTAATATCCATGCTAAGATCGTGCAGTACCACTTCCTCAGGCCTGGATTTATAGAAAAAAGTCAGGTCACGAATCGAGATATCACCTGTAATATATTGATTTTGTGGTATATCGCTCAATTCATCAAGCGGCTCCTGTCTCTCCCCTGTCAGATCGAAAAGCTCATCGGTTGCGCCTATGAACCTCTGAATCTGGGTATACACACCGGCAAGGCCGCCAATGGTTCCGCCAATAAATCCTGAATAGATAACAAATGAAAAGAGCTGACCAGTGTCAATAACGCCCTCCGACATCAGAGAAACCCCCTTCCATATCACAGCTACAAGTGCACCAAAAATACCGGTTATCATGAAGGCGCTGAATGCCCCCCGGTAGCGGCCACTTTTTACCCCAATGGCAGCGGCCTCATCGACTTTTTTCCTGTACCTTTCCGACTCAAAAAGCTCATTGGTGTAGGTCTTTACGCTTCTTATTCCCTGCAGCGTCTCTTCAACTATTGTGTTTGACTCGGCAACCTTTTTCTGCACATTTTTGGAGAATCGTCGTATATACCTGCCGAAAAAAACTGCCAGCAAAACTACAGCCGGTAACACAGCCAGCATGAACAGCGTTAGTTTCCATGAGGTATAAACCAGCAGCGTGATACCTCCTGTTATTATAATTATCTGCCTGATAAACTCGGCCAGCGTAAAGGTGAGTGTGTCATGAAGAAGCGAAATATCGGCCGAAATGCGGCTGTTCAGCTCCCCTACCCTGTGTCTGTCAAAAAAATCGATCGGCAGCCTGATAATGTGGTTATATACTGATTTTCTGACCGATGCAATCGTCTTTTCCGACACGTTAACGAACAATACAACCCTGAAATAGGATAACAGAGACTGAACTACAAGGGTCACAAGTATAAGGAGGGCTATCAGATTAATGCTCTCGGCAAGCCTGTTCTCACTCCCGGCGCTGACAAGT
>VGGM01000290.1 GCA_016868515.1 Bacteroidota bacterium
CGATACAGCCTGCATCTTCGTGAATCCTGAATTATCCATTAAACCGGTTTTGATTGAACAGAGACAAAATTAAGCGATTTGATTTACTATACAAGAAGTAGGAAGTAAATGTAACAGCGCTGCACAGCCTGTAGTGCCGCAGTGGCTCGAAAAGTGGTGGGTGACAGGCGATTTTTCGTATTTTTGTTCTGTTCAACACCGATAGTCATGTACTCAAAATGTCAGGGAGATAAGTGCATTTGTCTGCTTTGCCCCCATGGCTGCACTCTCCGAAAAGGGGAGAAGGGAACCTGCGGTGTACGTGAAAACAGGGGGAATGGCTGTATTGAACTGATGTGCGATGGACTGGTATCGGGATACGCGAATGACCCCATTGAAAAAAAACCTCTTTACCACTTCTATCCCGGAAGCCGTATTCTCTCAGTAGGCTCATTCGGGTGCAACCTGAAATGCGACTTCTGTCAAAACAGTCACATATCATGCGGATTCAATCTGGCTGAAGCCAGAAAAACAACCCCCGAAGCCATTGTATCTCACGCCAGTCAAATAAGTCAGAATATCGGAATTGCCTTCACCTATAATGAGCCGGTGGTATGGATCGAGTTTATGATCCGAACGGCAGAAAAGGCGAAATATGATGGTTTAAAAACGGTGATGGTTAGCAACGGATATGTAAATCCTGCGGCTCTTGATGACATTATAGTAGTGACAGATGCATTCAATATCGACCTGAAGTTCTTCTAAGATGAAAGCTACAGGTTAATTGCAGGGGGATCATTAAAACCGGTACTGAAGACTCTGTCAAAGGTTTCCGGGTCGGGAAGACATCTTGAAATCACAACTCTGATAGTACCCGGTATAAATGACTCTGTAGGTGAAATAGCCGGTCTCTCGTCATGGATCGCGAATGAATGCGGGGCTCATACCCCCCTGCATCTTAGCAGGTATCATCCGTCGTACAGACGGCATACGCCTGCTACCCCTGCCGGGTTGATAAAGGAACTCCATGCTGTGGCCAGTGAAAAGCTTTCATACGTTTATGCCGGCAATGTACCGGGGGCAATGCTTTCAGACACCTGCTGCCGGCAATGCAGTTCGCTCGTCACCTCACGTAACGGTTACAAAACAAAACTCACCGGCCTTGATAATGGAGGAAGATGCAAAACCTGCGGTACAGAGATATACTCCTTCTTACTTTGAACGGGTAACTTCGCTCAGTCTGTCAAAGAGCCTGTCAACACCCGTAAACAGATCTTTCCTGACTTCATTGAAGTGAGCCTTTCTGAATTCTGGCGCTGCTGACAGATCGGCTCCGTTAATCCTGCTGAATAAATCATTACGAAGCTGTACCGCATCCTCAATGATATCGGTCAATTCTTCAGTCTGCCTCCCCGGATGAAGTCCTGCGAAAGTGAAACAATCGGAGACAACCTCAAATACCAGGTATTCAATATCTTTTTTCAGATTCCTTACACTTGCCATATTCGAAAATTTTAACCCGACAAAGATATAACTTTTATTTCTTGGCACTCCTGCCGGTGCCACGAGGTCGCCTGAAGGCCGAAATACTCTCTCTTACTCTCACCATATAAAGCTCCAGCAACCTCCTGATCAGTGGGTTCTCTGTACTGAAAGCAATATCGTCAATCCTTCTTACAGATAGCACCATGGGTGAAGTACCGGTCATAAATACCGATTCAAACTTATGAATAGTCTCAAAATGAATACATTCAAACCTGATCTGGAAGTTGTTTGCCCGGCAAATATCCAAAACATGCTTCCTTGTAATACCACCAAGAACTTTGCTGTCAGGTGCCGTAAACAATTTTCCCTCGCTGAGGAAAAAGATATTCGACCTGCTGCCTTCTGTTATGAAACCATCTGAATCAACCAGCAGTGCCTCGTATGCATTTGTTGCAATAAGCCGGTGATAGATTGATGAACGAAGTCGGTGATTTATAACCTTTACACCGGGGTTTTCGCGTTCAGCATGATACAAAATCGTGTTTACACCATCGCGGTACTGCTGCGGTGTAGGATAGAGAGGCTCTATGAAGTAAAGCAGATATGTATTGCCACTCTCCTTAAAATTGTGAACTATCTTCAGGTTGGCTTCCTTTATTCCCGAATCCTTCCTCAGCCTGATAAGGTCGTCTGCCATTGCCTGGCGCGAAGCAAGCATAGTCCTGCCATGGTAAGCGACACTGTTCTCCATTCTCTCCATATGGTCATCAAAGAAAAGGGGTGTGCCGTTCATCATTCTTATGACCTCATATACCGATTCCCCTTCATAAACCTCAGCATTGCTGAACAGGACTCCCGGGGTAAGCTCTCCGTTCCGTATAAAGCTGTTTCCGTAACACTCGCTCATTGCATGTTGCATTTATCATTTCAAAGGTACGAAGTTTAACCAATGGGTTTAATAATGTGTATTTTTACAGATCAATTTCCCGGTTAATAGTGTATGCAATAATTGATATCGAAACGACTGGTGGTAGCCCCACAGCGGAGAAGATCACTGAAATTGCGGTGTTTTTGCACGACGGAACAAAGATAACCGGTGAATTTGCTACCCTTATCAATCCTGAGAGAAATATCCCCTATTTCATCACCAGCCTTACAGGCATTACCAATGAAATGGTAGAGGATGCTCCTAAATTCTATGAAGTTGCCAGGCATATAGTGGAGATTACCGAGGGAAAAACCATTGTGGCGCATAATGCAAGGTTCGATTACTCATTTCTGCGCCAGGAGTTCAGGTCACTGGGGTTCAGCTTTAAAAGGTCACTTATCGACACTGTGACGGCCAGCCGGAAGCTACTGCCTGGCTATCCAAGCTATAGCCTGGGAAATATATGCCGCGAACTGGGAATCACAATTGAAGACCGTCACCGTGCAACCGGTGATGCCCTTGCCACGGTGAGATTGTTCGAGTTACTGCTCGGCAGGGACGAAGAGGTGAACGGGACCGGGAGATCTCTCTTCCGGAGCACCCGTTCAGTGAAACTGAACCCGCTTCTCGATCAGTCGGTCATTGAAAACATTCCTGAAGAACCGGGGGTTTACTTCTTCTATGACGACAACCGGCAGCTTATTTACATAGGAAAGAGCAAAAACCTTTCAGAACGCATCACAACACACCTGTCGAACAATACAACTAACCGCAGCATGGAAATGCGCGACCGCATAGCTCATATTGACTGGGAGTGCACCGGAAGTGAACTAATTGCATTGTTACGCGAATCGGAAGAGATAAAACGAAACAAGCCTGTCTTTAACAGGGCACAGA
>VGGM01000291.1 GCA_016868515.1 Bacteroidota bacterium
ATGTGCCAGTTGTCGCCGCTGCTCTTCATGGCAGGGTCGGTAGCCTGGCTGAGGCTACCCCAGGCCCTGAACCTGAACCTGAACCCTTTCTTAAGAAATATGTCGTCGGTGACAGGTATCATCACCTGTCTGAAGGGGTGCACGGTGGTGCCTTCGGTTTTCCATACGGGAACCCAGGCCCCGGTTACGGGTGACCAGAATTGCAGCGTAAGCGAGTCGCCGGCCTCGGGCGCATCGCCTATGCCTCCGGGCTGGTACAGGAAGCTTAACCAGATACTGTCGGAAGCAGGATAATTCAGATTAATGTGTCTGCTCGTCAGCCTGTCTGCCTCAAAACCCCACTCCTCAGCAGTGGCATACAACCTTCCCTCACTGTCGAGAAGGTCGAACGTTGCCACTCCCATTGTTAACTGATTAACAGTAAATGTGTTATTGATGAATACGTTGTAATCGGCCCACCGGGCCGAATCAGGCCACGGAAGCCTGCCTGAGAAGTCATCGGTAAAAGGCAGTTCAAGGGTGTCGGTAAGGCTCTTCGATGCCTGAAAGTATTTTGCAGCTGCGCTGCCCTTAAGCAGGTGGTTGCCGGCAGGGCCGGTGACAACCTCCTGGGCACCCATGGAAGAGAACAGAGAGGAGAGAAGAAGGCATGGTATGACAGTACGGAAGTTCATATGGAATCGGGGGGCATGGTGAGAGGCACTATACCGGCCCCTCCGACGGTGTCGATGGTCATCAGCAGTGTTGAGTCGACAGGCAGTTTCAGCGAGTCGACCGTAAGCCACAGGTATACTATTGAGCCCACCTGCAGGGTTGCCTCCTCGTTGAACTCGGGATTCTGCTTGTAAACGAAGGCGGTGGCCGAATCGAGGGCAGTAAGTATGGTGTTATCGTAAACGAATGTGCCCAGATTGAGCGATGAACCGAGTATGATGCTCCTTGCCCGGTCGAGGGGGATCCCCACCAGACTGGGTATTCGTGTCCGGCGCGAGCTAAGTCCGCTGCCCAGCACAAGGTCGATTACCGAACCCTTCTGGATGGTTTCACCCTGGGCCACTTCAACACCGTTGTGCATCTGCCTGAGTACTAAATCGACCGATATGTCGGGGGTATAGCTAAGCTTGCCGGGTTCAAACCCGGCAGTGGTTATTGTAGCCAGGGCCTGACGCAGCGACAGACCTACAAGATTGGGTACGCTGGCCATTTCGGGATTGAATGCGTTGATGGTGATATTGATGCGGCGGTGCTTCTTCACCCGGTGTCCGGCTGCCGGGTTCTGCTCGGCAATGGTTCCCTTCGGAACAGTGCCGGTAAAGACTGAGTCGGTAACGAAGAACCTGAACCTGAGTTTCTGAGACATCTCAACTGCTTCGTCAGGCGTCTTGCCAACAAAATCGGGGACAACCCGTGCCTGTCCGTGCCGGGTATATATGTTAAGCCATACAAGGAGAACCAGCATAAAGGCCGTGAAGATTGCTGCGGCCAGGGCAAAGTGTCTGACAAACAGCCTGCTCAGGATGAATTTTTTAAGGCTCATCGGTTATGACAATAGATTAGTAACGCAAAGGTAACGATAAAATTATACAACTATGCCGGAGAATGAAACAAGCTGCGGCGTCAGTACTCCCTGATAATGTTGTAGAGAGTGTCGCGTTCTGCCGGTGTGAAACCGGCGCCACGAATCAGCGCTGCCATTTCGGTGCGGCTCATTGCGGGGTTTTCAACCGACCCTGCCATTGAGTATATACGGGTGGTGTCGTCGATAGTACCGTCGATGTCGTCGACACCGAATGAAAGGCTGAGAGCAGCTATCTCCTTACCGGTCATGGGCCAGTATGCCTTCAGGTGGGGTATGTTGTCAAGAAAAATGCGTGCCACGGCGTAGTTGCGCAGATCGTCAACGGGGGTGGCCTCGCCCAGGAACGACATGCTGTTGTTGGCGCTGCGGTACTTCAGCGGTATGAAGGCGTTGAAACCGCCTGTGCGGTCCTGCAGTTCGCGGAGCCTCAGCATGTGGTCGATACGGTGGCTGTAGTCTTCGAGATGGCCGTAAAGCATGGTGGCATTTGAGGGTATTCCCAGCCGGTGGGCCGTTTCGTGTATCTCAAGCCACCTGGCTGATTTTGTCTTCTCGCGGCATATCCCGGCCCTTATGGTCTCATCGAATATTTCGGCGCCGCCGCCGGGTATTGAGTCTAGTCCGTACTCCTTCAGCTTAGCCAGTCCTTCGCTGATTGAGAGGGAGGCTCTGTCGATCATGTACTCCAGTTCAACGGCCGAGAAGGCCTTGATGTGCAGGCCGGGCCTGTGTTTTTTAATTCGCTGCAGCAGGCTTCCCCAGTAATGGATGTCATACTCAGGGTGCACCCCGCCAACGATATGTACCTCGGTTACCGGTTCGGCATCGAACCTTTTTACAATCTCCATCATGTCGTCAAGACTGTGTTCCCATCTGTCGGGGTCACCCTTTTGCTTATGGTACGAACAGAACCTGCAGTTGTAGACACAGATGTTGGTCGGTTCAATGTGGAAGTTATGATTGAAGTATGCCCTGCTGCCGTTGAGGCGGTTGCGTACTGCCGAAGCCAGCACCCCCAGACTCGGCAGTGAAGCAGAGTTGTAGAGCATAATGCCTTCTTCAGGTGTAATCCGCCCTCCCTTGAATACTTTCGCGGCAACCCCGGCAGCCTCTTCTCCTGCAAGAACCTTCAGCGTCTCAGTGTTCATCATCAAACTGCCATCATCATTACTTATACAAAGATACCTCACTTATGATAAAAAAAGGGTGTCTGCAACAGACACCCCGGCGTTATGCTGTGATATATATCAGCCCTTGTGTTTCGGTTCATCAGAAACCGTAAGTTTCTTTCTTCCTTTTGCCCTGCGTGCGGCCAGAACCCTGCGGCCGTTCGGAGTAGACATCCTCTCCATGAAACCATGCTTGTTTGCTCTTTTTCTCTTTGAGGGCTGAAATGTCCTTTTCATTGCTGTAATATTTTCGTGTTAACTGCTTTTCCGCTTTTGAGATCGCAAAGGTAAATATTTTTTTCAATCAGATGTCAAGCCATACAATTTTTTTGGTTTCGAAATATGGCTCACTGAAATAATCGCTTATACTCCATACCTTTATGTGTCTGGTATAAGGTTCGGTTTCGCTGCTTAGGTCGCCTCCCTTGAGGGCAATGATGCCCTTCGGGTGGGAAGCCTGCCTCAGTCCTTCTGCTGTCCATCTGACTATCTGCTCCAGTGGTGCCACAGCGCGGGTCACCACCCAGTTGTACCCTCCG
>VGGM01000292.1 GCA_016868515.1 Bacteroidota bacterium
GTATGCAGTGTAATCCTGATAGCAGCAACTGCTGTCACATGCTTTTTCATCCTGTTCTCTTCCATAGCAATTATTTTAATGCAATTTTACGAAAAAAATCTTTCGACAGAAAGACCGGCAGACTGGCTGTTTTGCTGCATGCGGACAGGCTATTCTGCTAAAAATTGTTAAAAAAAGGCGCCCCCGGCTGTTAAACACTAATAATATGAAGTAAAATTCTTAATATGAGGTGCTTTTTCAAACTATACACCCGAATTGAACTATGAAGAATCAAAAACCTCTGTTGATCCATGTTCTGGCGATTATTGTGGCATTTCTGCCACTTACTCAGTTAACCGCCAGACAGAAGGTACCCATTACCTTCAATAAGTACCATGGTTATACGGGAACCGTTGACTATCTGAAAAAGGTGGCAGCAGCTCATCCCGATATCACCGAACTTATTCAGATTGGGACCAGCGCGCTTGGCAGGCCGATTTATGTTCTGGCTATTTCGAACATGAAAAACGGCACTACAATCGACAAGCACGTGAAGCTCGAGAATATGCGGGCTGAAAACGTAAAGAACGTGCCTCCCATGAAAACCCATATGGGAAAACCCGGGCACTACATCAGCGGTGCCACTCATGGCAATGAATACACCGCCAACGAATTATGCCTGTACATAATTGACAAGCTGGTTTCGGGCTATGGTGACGACAAGGATATCACCTCGCTGGTCGACAGGGTTGCCTTTTACATCTGCCCCATTGATAATCCCGATGGTGTTTTCAACAGCGTTGAGATGGGCATTCCCCAGCGTAGCAACTCAATGTACCGGGACAAGAATCTTGAGGGAACCCCGGTTCCCAACGGCCTGATCCCACAGTTCAGGTATAAGCATGCCGAGGGCGAATTTGTAATTGATGATGCCGATCCCCGGCTTATGGTCAGGCTGCGACCCAACGAAACAACAACAAAACAGAGATACCGGGTAATTACCGAGTACCGCGATGATGCCGGAAACCTGAGAAAGGGACAGCTGCCCTCAGAAGGTATTGATGTAAACCGGAATTACCCTGAAGGGTGGTGGACCGAAGAGGGGAAGCCGGGAGGTCAGGGACACTACCCAACATCTTCGCCCGAGGCTCATGCAATTGCCGAATTCTTTATGAACTACCGAAACATACTGAATGCCAACTTCTACCACACCAGCGGGGGCTTCACATACAGGCCAATGGGAACCGCACCAAACACGGCCATGCATGAAACCGATATTGCCTATTACGATTTTGTGATGGGCAGAAAATATATCGAAATACTTGGTGAGCAGGTCCCCGAAGAATGGCTTAACCCAGGGCGACTGGAAGAGTTTAAGGCCAGTCACAGGGAACGCGGGGCAAACAAATATGTACAGGCACGGGGATATGAATTCCCCTATTTCTGGAAATCGAGCTACAATGAACGTACCGACCAGAGGTATGGGTACGGTATGGTAATCGACTGGCTGCATGCCCAGCAGGGAATTTATGCCCTTACCACAGAGTTGTGGAACCCGGCCAAAGACATACCCGGTCTGAAAGTGGAGGAAGGGCCTGAAAGGCAGCTTAACTTGCAGCGGGCACTGCTAAGACATCAGGACGAGAAATACAACGGCTCACTGTTTGTTAAATGGAAACCTTTCAAACACCCCGAGCACGGAGAGGGTGAAATTGGAGGGTGGAGATCAATCTATTCCTCAAACAATGCCTGGCCCGGCGAACCGCTGCTGTACGTTTGCGAGAACCACTGGAAATTCGAACTCTACAGGGCAGGTCTGCTTCCCGACATCAGAATCTCACAGGCATCGGCCAGGGTCATTCACACAGGCACAGCAGGCGAACCTGCAGTCAGTTATGAAGGCAATATAATTACCCTTACAAAAGGAAAGGGAGCGGGCCGCTACAGACTTGTCGAAGTTACTGCAACCATCGAGAATGCCGGAGCACTCCCCACCCAGATGGCCCGTGGAACAACACTCACAAACCTTAGAGAGGATGTGGTATGGCTGGTTACCGACCGCAAAAACGTTGACTTTATTGAAGGTTCCGCATGGAGAAGGATCGGCGTCCTGGGAGGTACCACGGTAGTGCCGGGAGTAATCCGCGGCGGTAATAATAAATCCGAAGTAAAATGGATGATCGGAGTAAAGGGTGATGTCCCCCTTAAAATTGTGGTAACATCGCAAAAAGGTGGTACAGCGGTACAAGAATTAACAATAAAGTAGGGAGGAACCTGAGATGAAAACAATACTATTCCGCACCGGACAAACTATTGCCATAGCCGCAGTGCTTTGCTGCATGACAATTAATCCGGCAGAAGCCCAGAAAAAACTCCAGATGAACATGGGTGGATATCGTGGCGAACTTGATTTCCCGATCTCCTGGAAGCGCTACTACTCATATGCCGAATGGACAAAGATTATGCATGATATGCAGAAGCAGTACCCCCACCTGACCGATATAGAGAGCATCGGAAAAAGCCGGATGGGCAGGGACCAGTTTCTGCTGACCATATCAGCTAAAAGCACCGGATCTCACGACCAGAAGGCCGCGATGTGGGTTGACGGGGCTATTCATGGCAACGAAGTGAACGGAATTACCTGTTCGCTGTATCTGGCATGGTACCTGCTTACCCGCTACGACTACGACCCATATGTACATAACCTTGTGAACCGTTACACATTCTACATACTGCCGGGTCTCAATGTCGATGCAAACGAAGGATATGTGGTACACCCCAATACCGAAAACAATCCGAGGGAACCATACCGGCCCGAGGATAACGATGGTGATGGATTGTACGATGAGGATCAAACCGAAGATGTTGATGGCGACGGAGAGCTCACCACCATGTACAGGGAGGACCCTAAGGGCGACTTCAGGCTATCAGCCGACAAGCGAAGGTTCATAAGGGTGGAGGACGACAGTTATGTGGGACTAAGGTTTACACGTATCGGAGCCGAAGGCTATGACAATGACGGCGACGGTCAGATAAATGAAGACGACCTTGGAGGTCCCGACCCCAACAGGAATTTTCCATACGGTTGGAACCAGCGTGACGGAGAATACTATCCGCTCTCCGAACCTGAAACCCGTAATGTCTTCGAATTCCAGCTTAAAAGGCCGAATATCTTTGCTTCATTCCATTATCACAATACCGGAAGACTGATAATGTTTCAGGCCCCGCCTGCAGTCCGCTCAACACCTGAAGTTCAGGCTCAGAACAATCAGGCCGTCGCAAC
>VGGM01000293.1 GCA_016868515.1 Bacteroidota bacterium
GCTCAGACTTGTGAATGATTACCCTGTAAATGACCTTATTATAACAGAGGGCCCGGCCGGCACCGGCAAAACTTATACTGCCATAGCCCTCGCCGTTCGCGCTCTGAAGAACAATGAGGTAAGACGGATTGTCCTTACCCGTCCGGCCGTT
The DNA here is from genome assembly GCA_016868515.1 of Bacteroidota bacterium. Classification (GTDB taxonomy): domain Bacteria; phylum Bacteroidota; class Bacteroidia; order Bacteroidales; family VadinHA17; genus SLNP01. The sequence continues at coordinate 152 of VGGM01000293.1, forward strand.
GAAGCGGGAGAAAGACTCGGATTCCTGCCCGGCGATGTCAAGGAAAAACTCGACCCGTATCTGCAGCCTTTGTATGATGCGCTTCACGACATGATACCCTCACGTAAGCTTGAAGTTTGGATTGAGGACGGTACTGTTCAGATTGCGCCACTGGCCTTCATGCGCGGACGAACGCTGGAAAACTCATTCGTTATTCTCGATGAGGCTCAGAATGCGACAATAAGCCAGCTGAAGATGTTCCTGACAAGAATGGGAGCAAACTCAAAGTTTATCATGACCGGCGATACAACCCAGATTGACCTTCCAAGGAGGCAGGAGTCGGGTTTGCTTCAGGCAATGAATATACTTAACGGAATAGAAGGCATTTCGGTTATTAAATTTGATGAACGCGATATTGTGAGACACCGGCTGGTAAAAGACATTGTGAGGGCCTATGAAAAGAGCGAAGGGGACCCGGGCAGGGGGGCTTAGGGGCCCTGGGAGGTGCAAAAGGCATAAGAGAATATGTATAAACAAAAAAAAAGAGATTGAGACATGCAGACAGTGAGAGACACCGATTTCAGGTTTAAGGGACAGAAGGGTTTTTACCGGGGTAAGGTACGTGATGTGTATAACATTAACGACGAATATCTGATGATGGTCGTATCAGACCGTATTTCGGCTTTTGATGTTGTTCTGACCAAAGGCATTCCCTACAAGGGTCAGGTTTTGAACCAGATTGCCGCTGGCTTCCTCGATGCCACATCGGATATAGTTCCAAACTGGAAAATAGCCACACCCGATCCGAACGTTACATTCGGGCATATGTGCAAACCCTATCCGGTAGAGATGATTGTAAGGGCTTACCTGACCGGTAGTTCGTGGCGCCTTTACAAGTCGGGAAAAAGGGAAATATGCGGAATCCCGCTACCGGAAGGAATGAAGGAACACCAGAAATTCGAGAAGCCGATCATAACACCTACCACCAAGGCCGGGCAGGGGGCGCACGATGAGGATATTTCGGCCGATGAGATAATTAGCAAGGGGCTCGTAAGTGAAGAAGAGTACCGGCTGCTCGAAAAATATACCATGGAAGTATTCATCAGGGGCTCAGAGATTGCTGCCGGCAGGGGACTGATTCTGGTTGATACCAAGTATGAGTTTGGCAATAAGGACGGTCAGATATACCTCATTGATGAGATCAACACTCCCGATTCATCGCGGTATTTCTATGCTGATGGCTACCAGGAACTTTTTGACAAGGGATTGCCGCAGAAACAGCTTTCGAAGGAATTCGTAAGGGAGTGGCTTATGGAACGGAATTTCCAGGGTCAGGCAGGTCAGCAGGTTCCCGATATGCCCGAGGGGTTTGTGCAGCAGGTTTCTGACCGGTACATTGAGCTCTTCGAGAAGATAACAGGCACCAGATTCGTTAAGGCAGATATTTCCAGGGTAAATGAAAGGATAGAAGGAAACATAAAGGCATTTCTCGAATCATTTTTATAGTGATTATGCAGAGCCTTTTCATTACATAATTTTACATTTTCCTTTTTTTTATCTTTTCCGGTTTTTGTCATTGCGATAAATACCGAAAATGCTTTATTTTACCCTCCACCTAACCTGAAAACAACCAGATTCCACCATGAGAATACAGAGAGTATTGAAGGATAAGGAGTTGACCGAAGCTCCCGAACCTGTCGATCTTACACTAATCGACGACCTGATAAAAAAATACAATGGCAAGCCCGGGAACATGATCCCCCTGCTTCAGGGAGCACAATCGGTTTATGGGTACATACCGGCTGAGGTTTTTAGAAAGATATCACACGAAACCGGGTTGACCCTGAGCGATATGTACGGAGTTGCAACCTTCTATGCGCAATTCAGGCTCAAACCCGTAGGTAAACATGTTATTAAGGTTTGCCACGGTACGGCATGTCATGTTCAGAATGCCGATTCAATCAGTGATGCTATTCGTGAGTCACTTAAAATCAAGGATGGCGAGACTACCCCCGACGGGCTGTTTACACTTGAGTCGGTTGCCTGTTTGGGGTGCTGCTCACTTGCTCCGGTGATGATGATTGGCGACGACAGCTATGGCAAGCTTACCGGCAGAAGTGCCGTTAAGATTATCAGGGAGATCAGGGCCGGCGAGTCTAACTAAATAACGCTTAAGAAGATGGAAACCAGGGTTATTGTTGGGCTCGGAAGCTGCGGTATAGCTGCAGGAGCCGGAAAGGTATTCGAAGCCCTCCGTAATATTAAAGAAGAGGGGAAGACAGTGTTTCAACTCTCAAGAACCAGTTGCATTGGTATGTGCTACCGTGAGCCTCTGGTTGAGGTTATCGATGATAAAGGATCAGTGATATATGGAAACGTTGATGAGGAAAGGGTTGCTGAAATAGTATCACGGCATCTGATCAACAAGGAGATAGTCTCAGAATGGATTGTCAAGTCGGAAAACCATGAAACCATTGATGATACCTTTTTCGGCGGGCAGGTTAAGATAGCTCTCCGGAATTGTGGTTTTATCGACCCCGAGAAGATTGAGGAATACCAGTCTGCCGGAGGGTATAAGGCACTGGAAATGATAGCAGCCGGGAAAGTCACCCCCGAGGCTGTTGTCCAGAAGGTAATGGATTCCGGCCTAAGGGGCAGGGGTGGTGGTGGGTTCCCTACCGGACTGAAGTGGAAACTTACCCTTAACAGCCCGTCAGACGAGAAGTATATAATCTGCAATGCCGATGAGGGTGACCCGGGTGCTTTCATGGACAGGTCGCTGCTGGAAGGAGACCCGCACTCTGTACTGGAGGGGATGATAATAGGAGCCTATGCCGTGAAGGCAAGCGGAGGTGTTATTTATTGCAGGGCTGAATATCCGCTCGCAATTAAGAGACTGAACATAGCCATTCTGCAGGCCAGGGAGAAAGGTTACCTTGGGAAGAATATAGCCGGAATTAAGGGTTTTAACTTCGATATCTATGTAAAGGAGGGTGCCGGAGCCTTCGTTTGTGGTGAAGAGACCGCTCTGATGGCTTCAGTTGAGGGCAGGAGGGGCATGCCCTATAAGAAACCACCATTCCCCTCTGAGTCGGGCCTCTGG
>VGGM01000294.1 GCA_016868515.1 Bacteroidota bacterium
ACCCATGCTGCTGTGCCCCTCCGATGCGAACACAAGTAATGAGTCGTTCGCGGTTATAAAGGGTGTGTCTTCGTTGAATGGCGTGTTGATGGTTGCACCCAGGTTTACCGGTACTCCCCATTCATCGCCGGTCGTCTTCTCGGCCACATATATGTCGAGTTCTCCGTAGCCTCCGGGCCTGTTGCTGGTAAAGTATAATTTTTTGCCGTTGGCACTGACCGCTGCATGCGATTCATAATACCTTGTGTTTATATTGCGGTTTAAACTCCTGATTTTCGACCAGTTACCACCGCTGAGGTTTGAAACATATATATTACCGTCGTAATTGTCGTTCTTGTACAGGTATAATTCGGTTCCGTCGGCGTTGAGTGAGGTTGGGTGGCAGTCGCGTGCATCGCCCAGCTGGATGGAAATTTCAACGGGAGGCTGCCATACGCCTCTCTCCTTAATGGTATAGAATATTGCATTTTCGAGGCCCCTGTTCTCGGCAAAAACCATTGAATTACCATCAAAGCTGATTACCGCGCTGAAGTTTACCGAACCCTGGTTAATAACCGGTCCCAGACTTATCTTCTCAACCTCAATCGGTTCCTCCATAAGCCTGATGGCATTGCGGCATGCCGTAATCTGCTGGTTTACAAAGTCGGCGTTTATTTCGGACTTGCTCTCTGTTGCAAGCTTAAGATATGTCTGGTAGGTGTTGATGGCCTTGTCAAGCTCATTATTCATTCTGTAGGCGGTTGCAAGCGAAAACCATGCCTCAAGAGGAGCACTGGTCTCCCTGAGGTTGTCTGGTTTAGCCGCGGCACTGCTGTGCTTCACGGCATCCTCAAGGTAACTTATGGCTTTCGACCTTTCGTCGGGAATGTTAAGGTAGCAGTCACCTATCTTGAACCTAATATTGTAGTTGTCGGGAAGAAATTCGTTCAGGATAAGATAGAGAGGGTTTGCAAGTTCGTACTCGCCGAAGAGGTAATGCGATTGCGCCTCGGCGAACAGGGCTCTCTGTTCTTCTGCAGTCTGTCCGACTGACAGGTATGCCGGGATTAGCAATAAAACTGTTAAAGCAAGTATTCTGACTTTCATTGCCTTTTTTGCTGCTTTCCGAACAAATATATCAAAAATTCAGTAATACACAACTAAAAGCCGGTATTATCTGAAAGTAATCCTGTAAATATCTTCTTTACCGAAGTTTTCAGAGCCTCCCCGGAACTTTGATATGTAGCCTGCCCTGCCATTGTCAACCGGCATGAAGAAGTCATCATCATCGGGGGTGTTCAGCGGGTACCCCAGATTGGCCGGTGTGCTCCAGAGACCGTTAGGCTGAAGGTCTGACCTGAAAATATCATATCCTCCCATGTTGTAGTGACCCTGTGAAGTGAAAAACAGGGTTTTGCCCGAGTTGACCAGGAATGGACGGTCCTCGTTAAAAGGGGTGTTAACCTGTGGCCCCATGTTTACCGCAGGTCCCCAGTCACCGTCTACCCTTCTCGAGATATAGAGATCGAGGCCCCCGAAACCACCCGGCCGGTCGGATGCAAATATAAGGGTGTTGCCATCCTCGCTCATGAAGCCATGTGATTCCCAGTATTTTGTATTGATGTTCCTGTTAAGCCTTGTGGCTGGTAACCACACGGTTCCATCGAAAGAAGCTGTATAAATGTCACTGTCGAAGTTGTCATTCTTCGAAATCAGAAGACTCTTTCCGCCGTCGGCAAGGCATGATATGAAAACATTTCCATCGATCTGAAGCTCGGGTGTAATGTTAACCGGTGGTGTCCATTTGTTTCCGTTAAGCCGCGAAAACATGACAGCGTTATAGAACTTAAGTTCAACCATCCATGCAAATGAATTTCCGTCGGACGATATAACCGGATTGTAGTTTGATTTCTCGTCATTGAACAGCGGACCCATGTTCTCTTCCCTGAACTGAACCGGTTTTGCAATAAGCTCCTTTGCATTCCCGCACATCTTTATATGCTGCTCTACAAACAGAATATTCTCATTGTCATCGGGCAGCAGTGATTCCCTGAACCTGAGGAAAGCCTCCCTGGCCTCATCGAACCGGTAGTTGATACGATAAGCTTCGCCCAGGTGAAAAATTGCATCGTAGGGTGCGGTTCGCTGGTTTATTGTTCCCTCGCGATAGCTTGCCGAAGTGCTTTTTGCGGCCTTTTCAAGGTAGCTGAGCGAAAGGTTTTTCCTCCCGGGAATATTCAGGTAACATAAACCAATGCGGTATGCCAGGTTTGCATTATCCGGCAGCTCTTCATATAACTGAAGATAATACGGCAGCGCGTCACTGAATTCCCCGTAAAGGAAAAAGTACTCAGCTTCAATGAATGATTCCTGCAACCTTCTGAGATCCTGTGATTTGCTGCCTGACGTCAGAGCCGTGAACAGCAATATGAATACGATACTCCTAATCATCTCCGGGTAGTTTAGCAAACAAATTTACAAAAATAAATCAGTCTGCCCAACACTGACACATAACATAGTAAAATGGTTGCAGATACCCGGCCCTGAGGGAGGGTTACCTTTTATCCTTTTTCCTTCTTCTCAGCAAAAGAATCAGTATCAGCAACAGCAATCCGGCTGACGGAAGCAGAATTCCCAGAGGACTCTTCTTCTTGACTCCCGAAGCAAGAATATCTGAGTCAGTGAGGTCATTTCCGGCAATGGTTGCAGCAAGCGCAGCAAAGAATTCCCTTCCGGCAAAATCTTCATCTTTCCGCGTCAGCAGGTGCTCAATCAGGCCTGCCGGATTGTCGATGCCGGCCTTGCGGTAGTTGATGGCACCGAGAAAACCCTTAAGGTCGGCTGCGGCATGATTTGCAAGCTGCCCGGCCGCATCCTCACCCGTTGTCCCGGCCCGGAATCCTATTGCCGCATAGAGCTTACCCAGTTCTTCTCCGGTAATACCCCCGGCTACGGCAAAGCTGTTGTAGGTTTCCAGCCACTCGCCCGCATTGATCAGGTACAATGAATCTGTCTCTGCCAGGGCTCGTATAATTGATCCCTCCTTTTCGTCCGATGGTGCATAGGTCTTTATCCTTGAACGGATTATCGCAATTGCCTCATCGGGTCCGACAAGAATGTAGTCAATCAGCCTGTTCAGCTCTTCATCTGTAATCCGGCCCGAACTCTTGTCTGAAATATATTGCCTGAGGTCACTGAAGCTCCTCAGCTTCTCATCGTAAACATTTATACCTCTGAGTAT
>VGGM01000295.1 GCA_016868515.1 Bacteroidota bacterium
TTGAAGTGCCTTTTATTGCGGCAGGACACTTCGTCAGGGAATATGGAATCTATCCTGAGTCGGACCCCGGGAGCAAGGCCGGGACAGCACTCAACGCTGCACGAAACTATAGCAACGGGAAAGAGTTTCAGAGTGCACTGGCATGGTACGATACAGCCCGTTACCGGGCAACGGCAGCCGGGGATTTCAGCACTCTTATCAGCATCAACAATGAAGCAATACCGATACTTGCCGCAGCTGGTGACAACAGGGCTGCGCTTAATCTGGCAAGGAAGAATCTTTCACTCGTCCCCCGCAGCGACAGACAGCAGGCTCTGATGCTAAACAATAATATGGGTTTTCTCCACTTCAGGGTTGCCGAATACGACTCCGCACTAATAAGGTTTGAGAGGGCAATGGAATACTGCCTTGTTAACCCTGAGGATAAAGTCAGTCTGGCCGGTGTTTATGCCAATTTGGCCATCTGCTACCAGAATCTGGGCAGCGAATCACGCATGTTTTACTATTTTACTGAAGCAGAGAAGCTGGCTGAAGAGACAGGTCAGGCGGCCGAGGAGGCCAGGATAGAGCTGCTGCTTGCAACCGTGTATCACGCAAGAGGTGACCTCTACAACGCCGAAATATATTGCAGGGACTGCATTGCATCGGCCGAAGAGTCGGGGGCAGAGGAAACACTGCAGGCCGGGTATGCTCTTTACGCCGACGTGCTTGAGAAGGGCAATGACTTTCCAATGGCACTTGAATATTATCAGAAGCATTTCAATCTTAATGAAGCGATAGCCTTTGAGAAAAAAACCCGGGCCGACAGACTTGCCGAACGCACCCTCTATTATGAAACCATTGAGCAGAATCTGAAATTGGAAATCGCCGATGAAGAGCTCAAGGATTTGATTATCAAGAACCAGGAAGCTGAGTTGTTAAGAAAGAACCAGGAGTATGAATTGCTTCTCACCCAGAATGCAGTAGAGAGAGCCAGAAGCGAGATATCGCAGAAAGAACTGGAACTGCTGAGGCAGAGAGAGGAGGCAAGCGTTCAAAAGGAAAGGAATGATTCGCTGGAGCTGGCAAATACCAGACAGGAACTCGAGCTGAATATTGAGAGAGTAAAGACGGAGATACAGAAGCAGAAGAGCGATTCACTGCAGTTCACCAACGAAAGGCAGCAGCTTGAACTTGTACAGGAGCAGGAGGCGAGAAGACTTACTTCCTATATAGCCGGGCTGATGGTTCTTGTCGCACTGGGGATTCTCTATACCCTTGTGACGGCAAAAAAGAAGAATCAGAAGCTTGCGGCAAGTAAAAAGAAGATCGAGGAGATAAACGCCGACCTCGAAATCAAGAACAGTGAGATTCTGCAGCAGAAGGAGATAATTGAACAGAAGAACCTGTCAATTACCGACTCAATCCAGTATGCCGCCAGGATTCAGAATGCTGTTCTGCTCCCACCCGACTTTCTTACCGGATGGGGTATTGAGAATTTTATATACTTCAGGCCGAAGGATATTGTAAGCGGAGATTTCTACTGGGGATTCAGGAAAAAGGGAAGGATATATATTGCAGCGGCCGACTGCACCGGGCACGGGGTACCTGGTGGTTTTATGAGTATGCTGGGGAATGCATTCCTCAATGAAATAGTAATTACTTCGGAAATAGAGACAGCCTCGGGGATACTTGACAAGCTGAGGGATGAGATAATAAGGGCTCTGAGGCAGAAAGGTGTTACAGGCGAAGCCAGGGACGGGATGGACATATCGCTGATAGTATATGACCGGCGTGCTGGCACCATACAATTTGCAGGTGCCAACAACCCGGTCTATATAGTCAGCAATGGAGAACTTACCCGGCACCCTGCCGACAAGATGCCGATAGGCATACATGTAACTGATATTTCGGCATTCACAAACCACATTATAAAAGTTAACCCCGGCGATAGTCTCTACCTGTTTTCCGATGGTTATGCCGACCAGTTCGGGGGTGAATCGGGGAAAAAATTCATGTACAAGCCGTTCATGGAGATGCTTGAGACGATATCACCAAAACCGATGACTGACCAGATGGATCATATCGACAAGGCTTTTATCGGCTGGAAAGGCGAATACGACCAGATTGATGATGTTCTGGTGATGGGCCTTCGAATAAAGTGATTCTGCGCAATGAGACGTGAAGTTGTTCTTACGCTCGACGGTTCCCACACTATTTATGTGCCTGAGCTCGACGAACATTACCATTCAACCGGCGGAGCAATAAATGAATCGGAACACGTATTCATACGGGCCGGTTTTGACTACTGCCGGAAGAGCGTTGTGACTGTTTTCGAGGCCGGCTTTGGTACCGGGTTGAATGCATTGCTTACAGCCCTGCGGAGCAGGGAGATGAACCGTAAAACAGAATTTGTTACCATTGAGAAGTATCCGTTACCAGCAGCTGTTTCCGGCTCGCTCAATTTCCCCGAACAGGCAGGTAAGGGAGCCGCCGGCCTCTTCACGGCCATCCATCGGGCTTCATGGAACCGGAAAGTGGTAATTGATAAACACTTCGTTCTTCACAAGATTGAGGGTGATCTGGTTGATAACATCCCGGATTGCCGTGCCGATGTGATTTATTACGATGCATTCGCGCCTTCAAAACAGCCTGAAATGTGGAACTCTGATCTTCTCCGGAGGGTTGTTGCGCTGCTTGAACCCGGTGGAATATTCGTAACCTACTCGGCCAGGGGCGAAGTCAGGCGCACCCTAAAGTCGGCAGGATTGCAGATTGATCTCCTCCGTGGGGCCGCCGGGAAGCGACATATGTTAAGAGCTGTGAAAATCTGAAATAATATGGTTCAACAGTCTTACCGATCAATCAATGTAGTATATTTGCGCCAAATTCTGACAAATAATGTAATAATATGAAAATGAAAAATCTGTTACCACTTATCATCGTGTTTGCGCTTGCAGCATCGTCATGTACGAATAACTCATTCAAGAGCGTGAAGGTCGACTCAAAGGAGGACTCTCTTGCATATGCTTTTGGAGTGAATATCTATTTCGGAATGCAGGCCGACAGCTTCGAAATCGATCCCAGAATCATGGCCAAAGGTATGGATGATTCGAAGAACAACAAGAATATCATGGACGTCATAACCGCAAGAGGTTTCATCATGCAGTATTTCCAGGAAATGGAAGCTGAGAAAATGAAGGAAATGTACAAGGACGAAATTGAAAAGAACAACAG
>VGGM01000296.1 GCA_016868515.1 Bacteroidota bacterium
GCATACGGCGATGTTGCCACTGCATACCGCACTGCCCTGGCAAATGCAGACAGGTATGATCTTGTTTTTATCGGTGGCAGTACTTTTGTTGTTGCCGAGGTGGTATGAAGTGCTAGATTATTGCTACATTTAGGACTTAATTACTTCTGCAATGAAAAGACTGACTCTTATGTTAATCCTTTCTGCTGCATGGTTAATCATTTTGGGCCAGCAGACCGGAAAACTGGTTATTCTCCACACAAACGACATCCATTCAAAACTCCGCGGTTTTGCCCCGGAAACTGAGTATTCCCCACTTGAAACGGGTAATGACGCCACCGTTGGCGGGTTCTCACGCATGGCTTCCATTATTGCTGCAGTGAAAGCTGAAGCAGGCGAAAATATACTTGTTCTCGATGCCGGAGACTTCCTTATGGGAACCCTCTTTCACCATTTTGAGCCGGAGGACGGGTTCCAGCTAAGGCTTATGAAGCAGATGGGTTACGATGCCATCAGCATCGGAAACCACGAGTTCGATGACGGGCCTGAAACCCTGGCCAGCATAATTGAGTCGGGAAATTCGAAGGGCCTTATACCTCCAATTATTCTGAGCAATGCAGTTTTCAGTGAAAAGGATGGGCGCGACGACCGCCTGTTTGCCCTCGTTAATTCGGGAACCATCAGAAATGAACTGATAATTGAAAAACCTTCACTTGGATTGAAAATAGGGATATTTGCACTGATGGGAATCGATGCAGCCGAAGTGGCCCCTGCTGCAGAACCGGTGCAATTCGAAAAGCAGGTAAAGGTTGCACGCCGAATGGTTAAGAAGCTTAAAGGCGAGGGCTGCAACATGATAATCTGTCTGTCTCATTCGGGCCTCAGGATGAATGAGAAGGGATCCATGGAGGGAGAAGATTACCGGCTTGCCTCAAAGGTTAAAGGAATAGACCTTATCATCAGCGGCCACACACATACCAGGCTTGAAGAACCACTGGTGGTGAATGGCATACCGATTGTGCAGACAGGTTCTTATGGAGAGAATATCGGGAAAATGGTCTTCAGTGTCGAGTCGGGGAAGGTTGCCCGTGAATCGTTCAGCCTTCTTCGTGTCGACGACTCGGTTCAGGGCGACCCGGGAACAGAGGCGTTGATTGAGGAACGGATGAAAATGATTGACGATGAATTGCTGCAATCCCTGGGCTTCTCGTATAATCAGATTGTTACTGAAGCCCCCTTCAGACTGGTGTGCGATGAGTACGGCGACCTCGAAGCCAGCAACCTGGGTCCGCTGGTAGCTGATGCGATACACAGCTATGTAAACCGGCACAGCCCTGCCGGTTCCGACATAAGCATTGTGGCAGCAGGAGTTATAAGGCAGTCAATAACAGCAGGACACCAGTCGGTGCCTGATATTTTCAGGGTGATGTCTCTAGGGGCCGGTAAGGATGGCGTGCCTGGTTATCCGCTCTCGAGGGTTTATGTTACGGGCAGGGAACTCAAAAATATTGTTGAGATACTTCTTATTGCCTGGAAATCAAGTCCCTCCAATTATATCTATTATTCCGGACTGGAGGTGTGGCACGATCCGTCGAAGGGTATGCTGCGCAAGGTAACTTCAATTGAGATTGTACGACCCGACGGAATGAGGGAATCAGTTGACTTCTCGAAGGATAACCCGCGGCTCTATTCTATTTCAGCCAATTCATACATCCTTGAATTCGTGGGGATTATAAAAAGCATGAGTTTCGGACTTATAAACGTTGTTCCGAAGGATGCAGCGGGTACCCCGATAACCGATTTCGGTAAAGCAGTAATCAATTTTGCTGCTGAAGAGAATGGATACAGCGAAGGCAAGGAGTGGATCGCACTTATTGAGTATCTGTCGCTCATGCCTGACAGGAACGGAAACGGAATTCCGGAGATAGATGAGTATTACCGGGTTCCCCCGCCAAGGGTAATGTCGGTACCGAAATGATCAGAGCCGGGCACAGACCGTTTTTTGTATGGTTCTTCAGGCTTTACACAAATGTAAACATGAAGCTCTACTTCAGCAGGGTTATTGTTGAAGGAGATACGGAACTGCCCCGAAAGGAAAGCGTTTTGCTCATTGGTAACCACTTCAGCTGGTGGGATGGTTTCTTTGCACTATGGCTTAATGAGCGTTTCTGGAAACTCAGGTTTCATGTAATGATGCTCGAGGAACAACTGAGCGGCAGGATGTTTCTGAGCCGGATTGGGGCCTACTCGATAAAGAAATCATCCCGCACGGTTATCGATTCCCTGAATTACTCTTCAGATATGCTTTCGGAAAAGGGTAACCTGGTGGTGATTTATCCGCAGGGTGAGATTCGTTCGCAATATCACCGGCCGGCGAAATTTGACAGGGGAATTGAGAGAATAATAAGAAATGCAAGGGGAAGGCATACAATACTCTTTTATGTTGCCCTTGTCGACTGGTTCTCATCGAAACGTCCCCTGCTGACACTCAGGCTGAAGAGGTTTGACTGCGATGTGGCTCCCGGCCATTCGGCGATTGAGCAGGCATACAATGAACATCTCGAGGCATCATTGGCCTTGCAAATACCACGGGAAGTATGATGTGGGTGGCTGTGATTATATTGTACCTGACCTTCGTCAGAATGATGGTTGCCCTTGCGAATCTGACGGTTCGCCCCCTTGCTGGGCAGCGAAAGAAAACCTCGGGTCAGCTGGTATCGGTTCTGGTGCCTGCCAGAAATGAAGAGGCTACCGTTGGAAGACTGCTTGACTCACTTATGCAACAGGACTATGAGCAGTTCGAGGTAATTGTTTACAACGATTCATCGGTTGATGGAACGGGAGAAATACTGAGGCATTATGGCAGCATTGATAACAGGATAAGGCACATTGATGGTGCTGACCTGCCCGATGGATGGCTTGGTAAAAACCATGCATGTCACCGCCTTGCCGAAAAGGCAGCCGGCGAATTCCTGCTTTTTATTGATGCAGACGTTACGGCTGCCCCTGAACTGCTGTCAATTTCCGTGGCGAGGATGGATGATCAGCGGCTCTCACTGCTGTCGGTATTCCCTTTTCAGATAATGGAGTCCAGAGGTGAAAGGGTGGTGGTGCCTGTGATGAACTGGATATTGCTCTCACTTCTGCCCATGGCGCTGGTAAGGCGCTGTAAATGGTCATCCTTTTCAGCTGCAAACGGCCAGTTCATGATGTTCAGGACCTCGGTTTACAAGC
>VGGM01000297.1 GCA_016868515.1 Bacteroidota bacterium
TGCAGTTATGAAAAGCGACAGCCTTGAAAGATTCTTCCATGATGCTATGTCGGATGTTCTGACAACTCTCTCGTGTGCCAGCCCGATTTCATTGCCATGACCCAGGTAGTTGAATATCAGGGTTCCCTGCTCCATTCTGCTGTTAATCGCCCTCGTCGCATCGGGATATGATTGCCCGTTCACCGTGGTAATCTGCCTGAAAGCGTCAAGGTATATCTTTTCAATATTTATTGCGGGGTTTACATTTCCGATTGCCAGTGCAATGTTTTCGGCATCGTTCATGTGCAGGTTGCCGTCTTCATCGTCGGCTGCAATGGTAATCATGTTCCTCCACGGCCCCGGGTCGGAACCATTCATATACCTTTCAATCTTGTTCACCACGATGGTAGCCGACAATGTATCTGATACGGGAAGCCTTCCAATTCCGATATCAAGAAAGCCGGAAGCCTCACCTTCTCCCTCGTCAAGCAATCCGTAGAAATCGTCCGACATGAACGATGAGACAACAATATTGCTGTTAAGCGTCTGCCAGGTTGGAATGAAGTTCGGATTGGCCGGCGGCAGGCGTTTGTTCTCAAATGAACCGTCACCGAAAAGCAGCAGGTACTTAAGCGGTTTGTCCGAACCAGCACTCTTCAGCCATACCATTCTTACGTAGTTGCGTATTGCAGCAACATCGGGTATACCTCCTGAAAACTCATTGTAAATCTGCCCCGGGGTTACAATCTTACTTACCAGACCGCTGTTCTCAAGGTGCAGCTGCGCCAGCCTCTCTGCATGCCTCATGAACCATGGATGAGTAACAATGATCATATCACACGGCCCGGTGGCATGAAGATTCTGGTTCTCAAGGGGTACAGGGGCAATTGTGGGAACCATGGCCATTGACTGCCTGAAGGCAACATAGCGCTTGAGCGAATCAGCTTCATCCCTGAAGGTGGCCCTGGTTCCGCTAAAAGAAAGCGGTATGGACCTGGGCAGGGCAGGGTCGGTTATATCCCACACATTCAGCGAGTTATCGGTAGTGGCAATGCGGTATTCATTCACAACACCCTGTCCGGCCGAGCGTGAATCGGAGAAAACAAACTGGCGGTCGCCAGCCGTAAGATTTGCCCTGGCATGTAGCCATAGCCAGTCGAGCCACCCGCGTGCCGATGATTCACCGTTATTGTAAAACCTGATTTCATAACGCGGAGATGCGCTGTGGGAGAGTGTGCCCTCTGCCTCGCCGTACCTGGCGAAAGTTCCGGTGGGGTTGAACATGTTGACCTCCGGGACCATCACCGAAACAACGGTTTCACTGTTCTTAAGCATTCTGAACACCACCGGCACCGGCGACCTGCCGGCAACCCTCAGCCTGTAACGTATCGGTTCACCCTCTACCAGATACTGAAATCCAGGGTCAATTTCAACTCCCTTTATCACGCTTACAGGCTGGTACCACTCTCTTCCCGATCTGATAATATTTTCGGTCTCCTCTTCCTTAATGAAAAGTGCGTCGTATGATTCGGTGACATAGGTTGCAGCTGTCTGTGGCAGACTGGCCTGAACCACCGACCTGGGTGTTCCCTGCGGTCCCCCCACGAAATATACGGAGGTATCGGAATAGTTGTGCCTTCTGAATATGTATTTTCCCTGGGTTCCATCAAATATCCACCTGTGCGTTCCGCTGGCGTAAAAGTAGATGAAGTCACCTTCATTAAAAACGCCGTCAGTTCCGGTCGATACCTGTACAGCGATCTCCTTCAGATCATCAGGTCGCGGATCGCTGTTGAAATATGAAAGCTGGCCGTAATTATTTCCGAAAATCCTGACCTTTGAAGGGTCACTGAAGCCAAGCTCGGCAAGCCTGCTGTAACTGATGCGGTACACACCCCCGGCAGTAAGCACCATGCGGTGCCACTTGCCTGATTGCAGTACCGAGGAAAACGCAAATTCGTCACCACCCGGTTGTGCGGACAACTGGCTGCATAACGTTGTCACTGCAAGGACTGTGAGGATTTTTTTCATCGGGCAAAGTTAATCAAACTGTCTCCCTGTAAAACAAAAACGATCCTGTTTCGTTTATATTGCATTGTGAATATTATGTACAGCCATAGGGTGAGATGCATGGCGGCAACGGCTTTCGTTGCCCTTTTTACCATTTCAGCTGCAGAGGGACAGACTGCAACGGGATTCTACCGGGGCACGGCAACAAACCCCTCACTGGCCGGTGCTTCAGGTGACGGGGTCCTTCGTATGAGCTACCTCTCTCTCTTTCCGGGTAGCGGCTTTAAACTTAATAACTTCCATGTAACATTTGACCGGTTTTATGAGGCACTTCACGGAGGTGCCGGAGTCTCTTTCACATCAGAACAGGCCGGAGGATTGCTCAATGACACCAGAATGAGTTTTTCATACTCCTATCACCTTCGGGCAGCAAGAGATCTTTACATATTGGCCGGTATGAGTTCTGGATTTATCTTCAGGGGTTTCAACAGGTCAGACCTTCTCTTTCCCGACCAGATTGATCCTCTTCTGGGACCTGTTCTGCAGGGAAGTGAGACAGTATCCTCTCAATCACGGTTTTTATATGATATGGGAGCCGGCTTCACCTTTGTCTATAAAAACTCAATGGCCTCAGTCGATGCCGGTCATCTTTTCAGTCCCGACCTTTCAGGTGCAGGTATTCAGGGGGCTAAACTTCCGGTGAGGATAACCATTCAGGCATTTTCAAGAATAGCGACAGGTGCTGAAGGCTTGTCATTTGTCCCCTACGGAGAGTTTACCTCAGCCGGATACTTCAAACGATTTTCTGCAGGCACAGCACTTGAATATCAAAATTTAGGAGCAGGACTCCTGTGGCAGAATACACCGGCAGGCAGCGCACTTCAGCCCTCCCTGACTATCAGAACAGGGCGACTTGCATTACACTATTCCGTTATGTTCAGCGCATCACCGGGAAATCAGGCACTCGCCCCTGTGAGTATGCACCGGGCCGGCATCACTACAGGTTTAAACATTGTTGATAAAAGAAAAACCGTGATGACAATAATTTTGCCTCATTTGTAGTTATATTTGGCGTGGGAATTTTTGTTTTACAAAATTTATTATATTTGATCTTTGAATTTAGCTATTAAAACCTAAGCAGTTATGTACAGATTTAGAGCCCTACCGGTTGTTTTGGTTGCAGCACTTTTCCTCACATCATGTTTTGGAGGCAAGAAG
>VGGM01000298.1 GCA_016868515.1 Bacteroidota bacterium
AAGACCAAGGGTGTTTTTTACGGCACCGGTGAAGTACATCAGTTCATGGGTTTTGAACTTTGGAACCGAGACTATAAGGTCGGCCTCAAGGGCAGCCCTGGCAATACTGATCTTTCGTCCGGCTACGGTTATCTTACCGGGGTTCCTGGTGAAAACGGCCCATTCTGCACCGGTCCGAAGGCATACATCGAGAATTCCCGATCGCCTGCCGTTGAAACCTTTCCTGTGTACCGCCGGCGAATCACCTACAGAAACGACAGCCCCTCTGCCCATGAGGTAAAGAATCAAAGCTTCAACAACGGCCGGATGTGTACTAATGCATTTAGCCGGGTTGTCGTCGGTGAGAATGTTCGGTTTCACCAGCACCCTCTTTCCTGCAGGATCGGGCCCGCCGCAGAGTTCATATATTCCGGCAATGTGATCGAGCAGAAGTTTAACATCATACTCCCCGCACCTGCGCAGCACCACTTTCCTGTTCATCATTTGGATATGCTTGTTAATAATTGATTACCAGTTGTCTGAAAAGATCCTCGATTTGCCTGTTCACAACTGAGAGCGGGCCTGTGTAGTTGTTGACAATAATACAGAACACCATCTCCCGTCCCGATGCAGTCCTGAATGTGCCTGCATAGCTTCTTACCCTAGATATCGTGCCTGTCTTGGCCCTGAGGTTCCCCGCAAGCAACGGATCGCGGAAGAAACCTCTCATTGTGCCCGACTCGCCGGCAACAGGCAGCGATTCGTAAAAGGATGCAGGGTTCCTTCCACTGATAATCATGTACCTGATAAGCCCTGTAATGAATTCCGAAGTAATGCTGTTCCTTGCAGCCAGGCCGCTGCCATCTTCTATAACCACTCCTGTATGCGGTATGCCTGATACCACAAGGAATTCCCTTATTGCCTCAATGCCTGACTGAACGGTACCACTCCCCTTAATCTCATGACCTACCTGCCTCAGCAGGTGTTCGGCATAGAGGTTAACGCTCTCGTGGTTGGTAACTTTTACGATCTCCGAAAGGGGCGGTGAAAGGATTTCCGACAACTGTATCATGTTTTCTGCTGTGAATCCGTTAACAGTACGTGCCGTGGCTGCGCCTTCCGATACCACAATTCCCAGTTGTTCAAGTCTTGCGGTTACCATCGAAGCAAGCTGCAGAGGCGGATCGGGGATTGAGGCGCGGAGAACGAATTCCTCGCGGTTCTCGGGTATGTAACCCATTATCCATGCGTATTTATTGTATGGGGCTGAATAGACATAGCCCCTGTCGGTGGTACCCTCGGCAATAAGATAACTCTTCATCTCCAGTCCCTCAATTTCAGGTTCCATCCTGGTTATAACGGGAACCGATCCCTTTCCCCTGTTCTGAAGTATATTCTGACGGTGTTGTCGAAAACAGACAGCCCGTAAGGCCCTGCTCCGTAGTAGTTGCCAAGGTCGCCCCACGACCAGCGGGAGGAAGCAGGATTGAAACCGTATATACTTTCATCAGCTATTACGCTGCCCTTTATCTTAGTGATGCCGGCATTCTGAACAGAATGTGCTATCCGGCCGACAATATCTTCGTAATGATCAGGGAAATAAGGAGATCCGAGTGCAGGGTCGCCTCCCCCCCTGATTATTATATCACCGTTAAGGGTTTTTCTGTTCCTGCCCAGTTCCCCGCTGTAGCCGGTTACCGTCCGGAACCGGTAATCGGATCCCAGTAATTCAAGGGCAGAAGATGTGGAAACCAGCTTGTTGACCGATGCGGGGGCGAGTGCCCGCCGCGGGTCGATACTGCAAATCACCTCGCCGGTTATAAGGTCGGCGACAGTGAATGATACCGAAGCTGATCCAAACACCGAATCGGGGAAGAACTTTGTGACTTCGGGCATCTGGCCCCTGGCCAGGGCGGTGCAGATTATTGCGGAAAGCAGAAGTGAAGAGATTTTTTTCATCATGATTTTTTGTTTTGTTCCATAGTTGACAGTAACCCGCAGGCTGCCATAATATCTTCCCCGCGGCTTGCCCTGATGGTTGTCGTAATACCCTTTGCCTTAAGCCTGTCCCTGAATTCCTCAATGTGTTGCAGCGACGGACTTGCATATTCCGAACCGGGTATTTTGTGGAACCTGATAAGGTTTATCCGGCACCTTATGCCGTTGAGTATCCTGGCAAGCTCCTTTACATGCACCGGGGTATCGTTAATGCCCCCGAAGAGGATGTATTCGAAGGAGACTCTTCTTTGCCGGTTCATGTCGAACGACCTTATGGTATCAAGGACCTCCCTGAGCGGATTGGTCCTCTGTATGGGCATGAGCTTTATTCTCTCCTCATCGAATGGTGAGTGCAGGCTGAGGGCCAGATGACAGCGTGTCCGTTCAAGGAATTCCTTCACCGGACCAATCAGTCCAACCGTGCTGACTGTAATGCGGGTGGGACTCCAGGCATATCCCCATGAAGAAGTAAGAATCTCAAGGGTTCTGAACAGCTCCTCCCTGTTATCGAGGGGTTCGCCCATTCCCATAAAGACAATATTTGAAAGCGAACTGTGCTCAGGAATGCTTCTGAACTGGTTCAGTATCTCATTTGATGAGAGGTTGCCCTGGAAACCCTGCCTGCCTGTCATGCAGAATTTGCAGCCCATTTTGCAGCCCGACTGTGTTGAGATGCATATTGTCGCCCTGTCGCGGTCGGGTATAAAGGCAGTTTCGATATACCGGTTACCGAGGACGTTAAAAAGGTACTTCTTTGTGCCATCGGTACTCTCGGCTGAGGAGTCCGGTGCCGATAGTCCCACCTCATAGTGTTCGGCAATCACTGATCTGGCCTTCATTGAGAGGTTGGTCATCTGTTCAACCGAGTCTGTCCCGGTACTGTAGAGCCATCCGGCCATCTGCTTTGCCGTGTATGGCGGCAGATCGAGTCTGGCGGCAACAGCTGCCAGGTCGCCGAGGGTTTTACCGAAGAGTTTCTCTTTCTTCATCACTTCAGGGAAGGGTTAAGGGCGTAAAGGACATAGGGGGCGTAAGGGGCGTAAGGGACGTAAAAGGCATAAATAGCTTAATGGCGTAATGGCGTAATGGCGCAGAAGGCGTAGAAGGCGTAAGGGACGTAAAGGGGGTAGAAGGCGTTAAGGCGTAAAGGGTGATTGAATTAGTTCCTTGTAACATATTCATTGCTAGAAATATAAATCCTTAGTTTTAAATCTTAATCTTAAA
>VGGM01000299.1 GCA_016868515.1 Bacteroidota bacterium
AAAATAGAGAAGGTGTTGGAACCCAACACCTCCGTTTTTTTAAAGCCTCTCATGCCCCCTGGCACCACCTGTCAGCCAAGATACCCTTTGAGAAGCCTGCTTCTCGAGGCATGTCTGAGCCGGCGTATGGCCTTCTCCTTTATCTGCCTTACCCTTTCGCGGGTCAGACCGAACTTCTCTCCTATCTCCTCGAGGGTCATCTCCTGGCAGCCAATGCCGAAGAAGAACCTGATTATGTCCCTCTCACGTTCAGTGAGCGTGGCAAGCGATCTCTCTATCTCGGTCGACAATGACTCATCGAGAAGCATCTTGTCGGCCACGGGTGAGTCGTTATTCTGAAGCACATCAAGAAGGCTGTTATCCTCACCTTCAATAAACGGAGCATCAACCGACACATGCCTCCCCGATACCTTTAATGTATCGGTAACCTTTTCCTTCGGCAGGTCAAGAACCTCGGCCAGTTCCTCGGGTGAGGGGGTACGCTCGTTCTCCTGCTCAAACTTCGAAAATGCCTTGTTAATCTTATTAAGCGATCCTACCTGGTTGAGCGGAAGCCTTACAATCCTCGACTGCTCGGCCAGAGCCTGCAGTATCGACTGACGGATCCACCATACAGCATACGATATAAACTTGAAACCCCTGGTTTCATCGAATTTCTCAGCAGCCTTAATCAGTCCGAGATTCCCCTCGTTAATAAGGTCGGGCAGACTAAGCCCCTGGTTCTGGTACTGCTTCGCAACCGATACCACAAACCTCAGGTTGGCCTTGGTAAGCTTTTCAAGAGCAGAACGGTCACCTTTTTTAATCCTCTGAGCCAGTTCAACCTCCTCCTCCACCGATATCAACTCCTCCTTACCAATCTCCTGCAGGTACTTGTCAAGCGACGCGCTCTCGCGATTGGTAATGGATTTGGTTATTTTTAGCTGTCTCATCCTTTCTCCGGAAAAATTTGTGCGAAGGTAATCCTTTATTACTTAATAAACAAAAAAAACACTAAACAGTTCAATATCAGACATGTATTTAATACCTGACTGATACTGAACTGCTTAGATTATCTCTTCTAATTTCTGAACTGAAAACTAAAATATGTTCCGTTAGATTGATATCCTTCTATTGAGGTCAGACTCTTTTCTCCCGATGTGGCATTCCTTATATCATCGGCGGTGGAGACTTTCCTGCCATTAACCGAGGTGATTATGTATCCCTTCCTTATTCCGAGGTCGGCCAGGCGCCCTTCGCCGATTTCACGAACCCTGACGCCGGAATCGATTCTGAGCTGTCTTTTCTCCTGCGCTGTAAGTGGTTCGAGAGTAGCGCCGAATACGTTATTTCCGGTAGCTGAGGCTTCAACCACGCCGGTTCCGCCCTGAAGATTCCGCAGTGTAACATTGTAGCTTCGCTCCTTTCCGTCGCGCACCACGCCAAGTGACACCTTGTCGCCCGGCCTGAACCTGCCAACCTCCTCCTGAAGCTCGCCCGTCGAGGCCACTATCTTGCTGTTAACCTTAACAATTACATCATTCTCCTTCAGTCCGGCCTCTTCAGCGGCACCTCCCGGGGTTATACCCGTAATCAGCACCCCGCTGGCCGAAGGGAGTTTCTGCTCCTTTGCCACCTCAGCCGTAACATCGCTGATGTTTACCCCTATTATGGCACGCTGCACTGCCCCGAATTCCTTCAGGTCGTCAACCACCTTCCTTACAATGGTAACCGGGACGGCAAATGAGTTGCCGGCATAGGCACCGCTGGGCGAAATGATGGCGGTAGTTATACCCACGAGCTCAGCCCTGGTATTGACAAGTGCCCCGCCGCTGTTGCCCATATTGAGGGCAGCATCGGTCTGTATAAACGACTCAATGCGGTACCGGTCGTCGAGCAGTCCGAGGCTCCTGCCGCGGGCGCTAACGATACCGGCAGTAACAGTCGATGTAAGGTTAAAGGGGTTGCCTACGGCCAGTACCCACTCGCCAAGCTTCAGGTCATCGGAGTTACCGTACCTTATCCATGGCAGGTCGGTTACCTTCTCCTTAACCTTCAGCAGCGCAATATCGGTACTGGGGTCGCGACCCACTATCTCGGCCAGGTATGAACGCCTGTCATTCAGCGTAACCTCAACCTCATCGGCACTTTCAATAACATGGTTGTTCGTAATAATGTATCCGTCGGCGCTGATTATCACACCCGATCCGTAACCCCGCACCTCACGTGACTGATCACGCTGCTGGGAACCGTAAAAGTACTCCCACAGAGGATTGCTGTAACCGCCTGAGGTAACAACCGACCTGGTCTTTACGTGAACTACCGCATTAACGGTTTGCCCTGCAGCAAATGTAAAATCGACGGGATTCTGCTGCATGGGAAAGTTCGTCAGAACACCGGCCGGCATTGATACCATATTGTCATTTGGGCCGGTTACTGCCGGCATTACCGGTTTCTCAAAAAACCGGGTATATGTAAATAATGCAATGAAAGCACCAGAAAACGCCAGCAACACTCCCCAGAAAATTGTCCTTCCTTTCATATTCATTGTGTTTTAAGTTATTAATCATTCTTTATTCGCGGCATGAACAGCTCAAAATTCATGCCTTCACAAAAGTTCATATCTTTACAACCGCAAAACAGGAATTTTGTTATGCAAAACTCCTCAAATTTCGGGCTATAACAACCCGGTTTTTCAAATTTTAACATCAGTTTAACACCGGTGACTACGGTTTTTAACAAATACGAGGGTGCGGGAAACGATTTTGTGATAATAGACAATCTCAGGGGTGACTTTATTGCAGAAACCGGTACAATTGCCAGCCTGTGCAACCGCAGGTTCGGAATAGGCGCCGACGGACTTATTCTCATTGAGAAGGAACCCCTGGTTCCCTACAGGATGAGATACTTTAATTCCGACGGAAAGGAAGGCAGCATGTGCGGAAACGGCGGCCGGTGTGCAGCTCATTTCGCGGTGCGCCATGGAATCGCCCTGCCGGTACATCAGTTCATTGCATCCGATGGGATGCACAATGCCGATGTCGGATCAGATACCGTAACCATCTCAATGTCTGATGTTTCAGGAATCACGCATGAAACGGGGAACTACTTCCTCAACACCGGGTCACCACACCTGGTAATCTTCACCGCCGATGCTGAGAGCGCAAATGTGGCCGGCAGAGGACGCGAAATAAGGTACTCCCCGCGCTT
>VGGM01000300.1 GCA_016868515.1 Bacteroidota bacterium
CTCCGAATGTGATGTATTTGTTGAACTTGTGCTCGAGGTTCAGACGGGCGTTCTTCCTTGCATAGGTGTTCTTCTGTATCATACCCTCCTGGTCGGAATAACCTACAGAAAGGAAGTACGAGGTTGCGGCGGTTGAACCTGAAATGGTAATGGCATGTGAATGCTGGAAACCTGTCTGGTAAATATAGTCAGCCCATTTGGTATTTATCGGGTTCCCGTTTGCGTCATTTACAAGTGTGAATGGAGCGAGTGTCGGGTCGAGATTGGTACGGGCCAGATTCTTATGCTCGATATACTGATCGGCATTCATCACCTCGAAGAGGTTATAGGGCTGGGTGTAGCCGAAGAAACCGTCGTAGGTTACCCTGGCTTTCGGTCCGATTGCGCCACGGCGGGTTGTGATAAGTATAACTCCGTTGGCTGCCCTTGAACCGTAAATAGCGGTTGCCGAAGCATCCTTCAGAATCTCCATCGACTGGATATCGGAGGGTGCAATGTCGGCTAGTGCGTTCGCGGCCGAGCTGTTTGCCGAGAAGTTACCTGAAAATACAGGAACACCATCGACAACAACCAGCGGGAATGAGCTTGATGAGATTGAGTTAAATCCCCTTACCCTGATTACCGGCGGGTTGTTGAGCACACCGTTGGGAAGAGTGATCATTACACCAGCTGCCTTACCCTGAAGGGTCTGGTCGAAACTCTGTACCGGCATCAGTTTTACGGCATCACCCTTTACTGATGATATTGCGCCGGCAACATCGCGCTTCTGCTGAACACCGTATGCCACAACCACAACCTCATCAACGGCAAACAGGTCCTGTACCATCTGAACGTTGATCGTGGTCTGTCCGGCAATGGTTACATCCTGGGGTTTGTATCCGATGAACTGGAATGACAGCGTAGTGGCATTCGCAGGAACGGAGATAACATAAGCTCCGCTCGCATTGGTTGAAACCCCGATGGTTGTACCCTTCACCGTGACGGCAACGCCCGGCAGCGGTAAACCATCTTCGGAACTGGTGACAGTTCCGGAAATTTGCACTGTCTGCGCCAGGGCTAAAGCCCCTGCCATCAGAAACAGTGTAAACATCATTAACAACTTTTTCATAGATGCATAGATTTAGGTTAAATAATGGTTAAATGTTTAACACCTTGCGAATATAGATAAAGAAATCAAATATCAGATACCTTCTGTTAAAAAAAACGAAGATGTGTTAATGTATGTTAACCGGTCATCATATGAGCCAATGAGGCACATACATCCTTTTCTGCTATTAATAATGTGGTCTTGCAAACTGATATTAGTGTTTCCACTGGATCGGTTCAGCCTTTCTTAAAAAGCATTTTTGCATGGCAGGAAGGGTGATAACAGCCTGTGTATACCTGGCTATCCCAGTCTTGAAGCAAGTATCTCCATGATTTCCTTCTCCATTATCAGACTGTCCTCATCAATCTTCATTCCGCGTTTTATCAGATCCTCCGCAAATGGTTTGTCTTCAATACCACCGGCATTGATCCTGACATTGAGGAACGCTCCCCTGATACACGTTCTCAGCGCCAGAGCCCCTACCCCGGCATCGGTAACTGAGTTAGGATTACCTGTCTCCACCATCGCCTTAACAACCTCAAATGCACTGAAGGCAGTCTCCATCACCCTGAACGGAACAAGGGTGGCATATTTTGTTGCCTCCTGAATGGCTGACGCCCTGAAGTTCTTCTCCTCCTCGCTTTTTTTTGGTAATGCAAACGCCGTAAGTATCATGTTGTAGGCATCGGTGTCCTCGTCAACCAGCCTCAGAAGATCGTTCTGAATCTCCTTTCCCTTCACGGCCCGGTTACTGAACTCCTCCCACCGGTCATCCCAACCCCTCTTATGTGACGAAAGGTTTGCCACCATTGTCCCCAGTGCCGTTCCAACGGCACCGATATAAGCTGAAACAGAACCTCCGCCGGGAGCAGGCGATTCTGAAGCAGTCTCATCCATGAATTTTTTGAGTGACAGATCGGCAAGCCTCTTTACTCCTTTTTCAGCCATCACATACTCTATTATCTTCTCTGATGGTTCAAATTTGCTGATTTCATCCAGGCCCATTGACCTGATGGCTATTCTTATCAGCTCTTCGTCGGGAACCCCGGCCGAACGTTGCTGCTTACGCAGGAAGTACCGGCCCGCATCAAGAATCGATTTCAAAGGTATCAGCCCCACCAGTTCCGACCCGGTAACCCTTACTCCGCGGGCCTCGGCCTTCCGGCATACCTCATCAAATGCGACATGCACAGGGGTAACCGATATATTTGTCAGATTCATCGATATCTGTGCAATGCCGTATTCCTCTATATACCAACCAATTGCCTTTACAGCTTTAAGCGAACCCGGAATCATTACCTGGTTGCCATCCTTGTCTTTTACAATTTTCCCTGTTACAGGGTTACCTTCCCTCATAGGCCTGCCCTTCTCCCGAACATCATAGGCAATGGAGTTGGCACGTCGCGTTGAAGTAGTATTCAGGTTGACATTGAAAGCCACCAGGAAATCCCTTGCCCCCACTGCTGTTGCACCTGTGCGGGCATTGAAAGCAGCCGGACCGAAATCGGGTTTCCAGGCCGGATCGGAAAGCTTTTTCTTAAGCCCCTCGTATTCTCCTGACCGGCAGTCGGCGAGGTTTCTCCTTTTCTCCTCAAATGCAGCATTTTCATAACAATATACAGGAATGGAAAGCTCCTCCCCGATTCTTCGGGCCAGCTTCCTGGCATATTCAACTGTCTCTTCCATTGTTATACCTGATACCGGAACCAGTGGACAGACGTCGGTTGCACCCATCCGGGGATGCTCACCTGTATGCTTCGACATGTCGATAAGTTCTGATGCCTTCGTTACGGCCCTGAAGGCTGCCTCGCAAACCTCCTCCGGTGAACCGACAAATGTGACTACTGTCCGGTTAG
Organism: Bacteroidota bacterium; assembly: GCA_016868515.1. Taxonomy (GTDB): domain Bacteria; phylum Bacteroidota; class Bacteroidia; order Bacteroidales; family VadinHA17; genus SLNP01. Next base: position 2,944 of record VGGM01000300.1, read on the forward strand.
TATCCTTGCCCGGGTCAACATCAAGGAGTTTTACTCCCTCAACGGTCTCAATGACTTGGGTTATCTGTTTGATGATATTCATGTCGCGGCCCTCAGAGAAGTTAGGGACACATTCGAGTATACGGGGAGAATTGCTTGTCATATTTCGATAGTATTATATTATTGAGATGGTTTGATCTGATCCAGAGTTCATAGAGTTCATAAAGTTCATAAAGTTCATAGAGTTCATAAAGTTCATA
>VGGM01000301.1 GCA_016868515.1 Bacteroidota bacterium
ATAAACCAGGCTGGCCTGGTTTATCTGGTAATCCTGATCCGGGTCGGAGCCGCCCGACACAAATGCCTCAATCCGGTTCTTCCATACCTCAACCCTGTTGTCACTGGTTACCAGAGTCAGAACCAGGGCGAAAAGTACTATTCCAACCAGCGCCATTCCCCCGTAGGCAAGCAGAAACTTAACAGGAACCCTGCCTATGAACAGGATAACCATGCATATCCCGAATATCATTACCGCCGATGAAAGGTTCTCCGACAAAATCAGTGCACATACAATACCCACCGGAAGAACAAACACCCTTGTTACCAGCCTGAAATCGTTCAGCTCATTCTGATACTTTGCCAGAACGCGGGCAAGGTAAATAACAAGAGCTACCTTAGCCAGATCAGAGGTCTGAAGCCTGAACCCGGTACTCGGAATCTCAATCCAGCGGGTTGCCTCATTTATCCTGACACCAAAGAAAAGCGTAAGTATAAGCAGTAATATGCCCCCCAGCAGAAAAATATTGGCCAGACTTGAATAAATCTTATAGTTAAGGTGGCTCGTGATTATGATTATTATGAGCCCGAAAAACAGCATCAACAACTGGCTGCGAAGAAAATACCCGGTATTACCACCGTAACTGTGGAACGCAACACTAACCGATGAGCTGTAAACGGCCAGCAGACTGTAAAACATGAACAACACCACCATTGCCCATATGCCACGGTCTCCCTTGAATAGATTTACCAGCCTGAACCGTTCCATAGCCTTCGCTGATTAATTGACTAAAGATTCCTTACGGCCTGCTTGAACTGCCTGCCCCTGTCCTCGTAATTGTTGAACAAATCAAAGCTGGCGCAGGCTGGCGAGAGAAGAACGGTATCATCCTTCCGGGCCAGATAATAGGCCGACCTTACAGCCTCCTCCATCGACAATGTCTCAACAATGGTGGGAACTGCTTCGGTAAATGCCTTGATAATCTTCCGGTTGTCCCTGCCAAGACAAACAATCGCCTTTACCTTCTGCCTTACCAGTTCGTTCAGCTCCGAATAGTCATTGCCCTTATCTATGCCTCCCGCGATCCATACAATGCCCGCAGGCATGCACTCAAGGGCATACCATGTTGAATTCACATTCGTTGCCTTCGAGTCGTTCACGAAATTGATACCGCAAACCGTCAGTACCTGCTCCAGGCGGTGCTCAACCCCCTGAAAGTCGGAAAGGCTCTCCCTTATGGTCTCCTTCCTGATGTTGAGAACCTTGGCAGTTATGGCTGCTGCCATAGAATTGTAGGTGTTGTGCCGGCCTTTTAGTGCCAGATCATGCATGGTCATAAGCCTGGTTATTTGGTTATAATCAATCACTATCTCATCATTCTCAATGTATGCTGCCATGCCTCCGCTCTCCTGAAGCGAAAACGGCAACAGCCTGGCTGTAAGCTCCCTCTTTGCAAGCTCCGCCTTAATTACCGCATCATCGGCGCAGTATATGAAGTGCTGCTCAGTACCCTGATTGTTGGTTACCCTGAACTTCGAGTCAACATAGTTCTGCATTTTGTAGCCATACCTGTCGAGATGGTCGGGAGTAATATTCATCAGCACCGCAATATCTGCCCTGAAACTGTACATGTTATCAAGCTGGAAACTGCTCAGCTCTATTACATGGTAGTCATAACCACCCTCCAGTACGGCCAGTGCAAAACTATTCCCCACATTGCCCGTCATGGCTACCTTAAGGCCTGCCCTCTTCAGAATATGGTATATAAGGTTTGTGGTGGTGGTTTTGCCATTGCTTCCGGTAATACAGATCTTTACTGCTGAAGTGTAGCGCCCTGCAAACTCTATCTCCGAAACAACCGGTATACCGGTTTCAATAATCCTCATCATAATTGGAGCCGTATCGGGTATACCCGGACTCTTTATTATTTCACCGGCGTTTAGTATCAATTCCGCAGTGTGAGATCCCTCCTCGAATGGTATGGCATTATCATTCAGCAGGGTGGCGTATTTCTCCTTAACCGGCCCGCTGTCGGAAACAAAAACATCAAAGCCTTTCGACTTTGCCAGCACCGCGCTGCCTGCACCGCTCTCACCTGCCCCGAGTATCACAATCCTATTCTTCATTGCCGGTCTCAATAATCGAATTACCTCACTTTCAGAGTTACAACACTCAATACTGCCAGCATAATGGCAACAATCCAGAACCTGACAACAATTTTCGACTCCGGAAATCCCTTCTTCTGATAATGATGATGCAGGGGCGCCATCAGGAAAACCCTGCGCCCCTCTCCATACTTCCTCTTCGTTCTCCTGAACCAGAAAACCTGTATCATTACCGACAGGCTCTCGGCAAAGAATATCCCGCACAGCACAGGAATGAGAAGTTCCTTCCTCAGTATTATGGCCATTACCGCTATTATACCACCAATGGCCAGACTGCCTGTGTCGCCCATGAACACCTGTGCCGGATAGCTGTTATACCACAGAAACCCTATGGCTGCTCCTATGAAGGCACTGGCAAAAATCACCAGCTCACCGCTGTCAGGAATGTACATTATATTAAGGTATTCAGAGTAAATGATGTTACCCGATACATATGCCAGAATGCCAAGAGTAACTCCTATGATCGCCGAGGTCCCCGTCGCCAGGCCGTCAAGCCCATCGGTAAGGTTTGCTCCGTTCGACACAGCCGACACAACAACAATTACCATCACCACAAAAACAAACCATCCCCATATCTGCCTGTTCTCCTTCCTGACGAATGGTATCAGCCAGGCATAATCAAACTCATTGTTCTTAATAAATGGAATAGTTGTACGGGTGGTCTTTACATCCCTGTAAACAAACCTGTTATCCTCCTGCCCGTAGTCCTGCGAAACAGGCGTGACCTCCTCCTGAATGGCGGAACCGGGAACTATCTCACGAACCACGGCCTGATCGCTGAAGTAGAGTGTTACCCCAACAACCAACCCCACAATCACCTGCGCAAGTATCTTGTACCTGCCTGCCAGACCATCCTTTTTCTTCCTGAAAATCTTTATGTAGTCGTCAAGGAACCCTATGAATCCCAGCCAGATTGTTGTGACCAGCATCAGTATTATGTAGATATTGTCGAGCCGGGCAAAAAGTAGTACCGGAAAAACAATAGAAACGATTATTATTATCCCCCCCATCGATGGCGTACCCTCCTTCCGGTACTG
>VGGM01000302.1 GCA_016868515.1 Bacteroidota bacterium
CTGCCCATGAAAGACTCTGCAATAACTATCCCGGTATTTGATTCGTAGTCGCCGGTCACTTCCTCAATGGTCATTTCACGGGTACACGGAACCTGCCCATGGAAATAATCTGAGTGGGTGGTACCGAAAACCGGAAGGGGACGACCTGCCTGAGCCCATGCAGTGGCATGTACCGAATGGGTATGAACAACTCCACCAATGGCTGTGAACTCCCTGTACAGAAAAAGATGGGTTGGTGTGTCGGACGAAGGCCTTAGATTGCCTTCAACCACCCTGCCATTCATGTCAACAACTACCATGTCGGCAGGTGTCAGGTTTTCATAATCAACTCCCGAAGGCTTTATAACAACCAGTCCCGACTCCCTGTCAATACCGCTTGCATTGCCCCAGGTGAGTATCACCAGGTTATGCTTCACCAGGTCGATGTTTGCCCTGTAAACCTCCTCCTTAAGTTTCTCAAGCATGACAGCAGCGCTTTTTAATTGTTGTTTTTACATTTATTTCCTTCCGTTCAACTTTCAACGGGAGAGCCTGCCACGGAGGCTCTCATTAGTTTACATCCAGGTTAAAATAGAACCCCTTCTCCTTGAAGTCAATATACTTCTGATGGATGAACCTGTAATACCAGGCTCCCTTCTTCGATGTCATCTTCTCTTTCTCATCAAGTTTTTCGAGCAGATTCATCGACAGTATCTTCTTTCTGAAATTCCGCTTGTCAATACCTCTCTGGTAAATGGCTTCGTAAAGATCCTGCAGCTGTACCAGGGTAAACTTCTCGGGCAGTAACTCGAATCCCACCGGTCTGACCTTAATGTTATTCTGCAGTTCGGCGAGAGCCCTGTCGACCATACGCTTGTGGTCAAATATCAGGTCGGGGAGCTTTGCTATCGACCTCCAGTGGGCACCGTTGATCTCCTGCCGGTCTTTATCGATCGACTGTATCTTAATAAGTGCAAAATATGACACCGATATTACCCGTGCACCCGGGTCCCTGTCAACCCCTCCGTAAGCATAAGACTGCTCCATGTAAAGATTCTTGAGGCCGGTCAGCTGGTAAAGCACCCGGCATGCTGCCTGTGTCATGCTTTCGTTCTCGGCAATGAACCCCCCTGCCAGAGACCACTTGCCCTTTGCCGGCTCAAAATTCCTTTTTATAAGCAGGAGCTTCAGTTCCTTTTCAATTATGTCATACCCGAAAATAATGCAGTCAACGGCAACAAAATGCTTCGGATGCTTTGAGTAAATCCTGGTCATACCGAGTGGTCAGAGGTTATTACATAAATAGTGTTCCGGCCTTAGCTGCCTACAGCTGAGCCGCTAAGGCCGGAATGTAAAGATAGTTTTATATAATACCATTTGCAAGATGGTAGTATAATTCATTCCATCTGATTTGTTCCCTGAACTTCTCAATGCAGGTATTTTCATCTATTACCAGCATTTCAATTCCTGCCATCGCGGCATAATCGGCTATATAATCCTTTCCTATCGCCATGCTGAAACCTGTATGGTGTGCACCACCTGCCAGTATCCAGGCATGTGCCGCGGTCTTCAGGTCGGGCAGCGGTTTCCAGAGTACCCGTGCAACAGGAAGTTTCTTCATCTCCGGACAATCAACGACTTCAAGTGTATTTACCACCATTCTGAACCTGTTACCCATATCCATAACCGATACGTTGACACCCTTACCCGATGCCGACTTGAATACCAGGCGGGCGGGGTCGGCCTTGCTGCCGATTGACAGCGGGTGTATCTCAAGGGTTGGCCTGGCGGCTGCAACTGACGGGCAAACCTCAAGCATGTGAGCGCCAAGCACCTTCATTCCCTTCGGGTCGAGGTGATAGGTATAGTCCTCCATAAACGAGGTTCCCCCTGGTAAGCCTTTGGCCATTACTTTCATAATCCTTACCAGCGCTGAGGTTTTCCAGTCACCCTCGGCTCCGAAGCCGTAACCGTCTTCCATAAGCCTCTGAACTGCCAGCCCGGGTAATTGCTTCAAACCATGAAGGTCCTCGAACGTGGTTGTAAATGCCTTGAATCCGCCCTTGTCGAGAAACGACCTCATACCAGCTTCTATGCGGGCAGCCTCCCTGATGGAATCAGAACCGAGGTCTGACTTTGATATGGAGTATTGTTCGCCATAGGCAATTATCAGCTTATTAATCTCGGCGTCACCGGTGTTGTTTACCTCCTTTACCAGGTCGCCAACACCATAACCGTAAACCGAGTAGTTCATCTTTATCTGTGCCGAAACCTTGTCGCCCTCGGTAACGGCCACATCACGCATATTGTCTCCGAAACGGGCAATTTTAAGGTTACGCGACTCATCAAAGGCAACTGCAGCGCGTGTCCAGATTGCTATTTTCCCAACCGCATCAGTATCGTGCCAGTGGCCCACAACCACCTTCCGGTCAATACGCAGGCGTGAACATATATATCCGAACTCCCTGCCGCCATGAGCCGACTGGTTCAGGTTCATGAAATCCATGTCAATTGTGTCCCATGGAATATCCTGGTTGAACTGTGTGTGGAAGTGAAGAAATGGTTTCTCAAGGCTTTTAAGACCTCTTATCCACATCTTGGCCGGCGAAAATGTATGCATCCATGTTATAAGACCCACACAACTCCTTTCAACGTTTGCCTCAGTGCAAAGCTTGTAGATCGCATCAGGGGTGGTAAGTACCGGCTTGAATACCACTGTTACGGGAATATTCCCGGCTTCGTTAAGGCTTCTGGCAATAACTTCCGAATCGGCCGCCACCTTTTTCAGGGTCTCGGCCCCATAGAGATGCTGGCTCCCTGTAACAAACCACACCTCCTTCTCCTTATAAACTTTCATATACTATATATTTTATATTATCCTTTCAGAATCCTACCAGAAGTAGACATAGAATACAACTACTATCGCAATAATGATTACTGAATTTATTACGTCCCATTTGTTCCAGCTTGCCCTGGTTTCAGCGCGCTGTTCGGGCGTTGCAGAGCCAAGATAAAGCCCCGTGATCTTCGAGGCATCAATTCCCTTCGTAAAGTAACTTACGACTATCATCAATGCTATAATAATAAAGAACAGCGCTATTGAGTAATGCAACCAGTTTGGCGCAAGGAACACATTGTAAAGGAGACCGTCGGGATTGACCGATCCGGATAAAACCTTAAGCACCAGTCTG
>VGGM01000303.1 GCA_016868515.1 Bacteroidota bacterium
ATGCTCAGGATAATGGACATTATGCATGCCGAGGAACGGGCCATGCTGTTGATGAAATACAAGGATGAGCTTTCGGTAAGGCAGATTGCGGCGTCACTGCGGCTTACCGAAGGTGCGGTGAAGATGAGGATAAAGAGGGCCAAGGCAAGGCTTGTTTACCTTTACCGCAAACTGTATGGCAACTACTGTGTTTTCTCTTCAGTGTTACTTTTCGACAGGTTGTCGTCTTTATAAAAAAGATTGCAGTTGGACCTTTTCCGTAGTATATTCAGCCCTTTCTCCAGGTCGGTTCCAAAGAGAGTATCAGGCAGCCTGCCTGTTCACTTTGCCGGTGCCATTGGAGCTGAATGGACCTCCAACGATGAGATTTACGAAGCAATATTCTATCACGATGATATTGAAAAGATAGCCAGGTTTGACAAGGAAGGCACTCTTATCGAATACAGGGTTAATATCAACCCCGACCAGATTCCGTCCCCGATAAGGGAGGCTGTAGCCGCAGAGCTGGAAATCATGAACTGCATAGCGGTTTATACCTCCGAAAAACTAAATTATGAACTAATTGTCCGTGACAGGAAGTTTGTCAGATACCTTTTAATGCTCGACTCGCTCGGGAACAGTTTGCTCAGTGAGCAACTCTGAATAAGTGTGGTGTTGCCTGATCTGGTCTGCACCCCGGGCTCCGAAAATTTTAGTTTTGGTAATTGGAATCGTTTTTATATTTTTGTGCCACCCAGGACCCGGAGAGATGGGTGAGTGGCTTAAACCAGCAGTTTGCTAAACTGCCGTATGGGAAACTGTACCGGGGGTTCGAATCCCCCTCTCTCCGCAAAGATCAGAAGAAGCACCCGCCATAGCGGGTGTTTTTTTTATGAAGCCGAAGCCACGCTTGCGATGGCGAAGAGCTGCATAAAAAATAAAACGCCGGCAGGCGTCTTCATCTGGTCTTTTCAAGGAACTCTCCCAGGCGATCACAACGAACGAAGTGAGGAGTAATCCCCCTCTCTCCGCAAAGATCAGAAGAAGCACCCGCCATAGCGGGTGTTTTTTTTATGAAGCCGAAGCCACGCTTGCGATGGCGAAGAGCTGCATCAAACCCGTTCCGTGATGCTTTTTGCGAGCTGCCGGAAATTATCAAGAGTCTCCTCATCAAAGTCCTTCTGCTTCAATGTGCCGGAACCCAGATCGGAAAGAAGCCTGCTTGCCAGAAATGCACGCGGCAATTTCCTGTCAGTCAAATAACTGGAGTTTGCCACAGTAATACCCTCGCGGGTTCTTACAACATGTTTCTTGAAATCGAGAGTGGAGAACAGATCCTCAGCAAAATGAACAGGAGTACCGATGCGCAGTATAACTGGCTTTTCATGGACAGGGATAGCGGCTTCAACCTGCTCTGCCGAGCTTATGTCATCATCATTGTCGAATGCCAGGACACAGAACGGAAGTCCCCACCCCAGCATGACATTGCACAGGGAAGGTATTGAAGAAGCCCCGGTGGCGGGCACTATGTTCACTTTAAGTGATGCTGCAGATATTTTAATGACAGCCGTAACGAAATAGTATGTGCCTGTATCACTCACAATCAGGTTAAGTTTCCTGTCAGAGAAACCCGCTCCGAACGGGTTACCCATTGCGCTGTGTATCGGCGACAAAGTGTCGGGTGTAGCTGCGGCAAGCTGTACCGGATCAATAATACTGGTTGCACTGCGGTAGTTATCCATGTCATCGCGCTGCACAGCAAGCACCCTGTGCAACTTGCTCTTATCAACAAGATGCGGAGAATGGGTAGTATATATTATCTGAATGCTGTCGCTTATATCCTCGAACACCTTAAGAACATCCTCCTGTGCCCTGGCGTGAAGACTCACACCGGGCTCGTCAACCAGAAGCACAATTGATCTTTCTCCTCCTATGGCTGAAGCCATTAGTTCGAGGTAGAAAGAGAGAAACCATCTCACCCCGCGGCTACGCTGCTTCGGATAGAGTCTTTCACCCTCATCCTTGATCCAGAACTCAAGATAGGGCTTACCGGCCTTGGCCCCGTGCGATGCGCTGTAATGTTCAAGTTCGAACTGAATTTTTATCTTGTTCTTACTACCTACCGACTGTTGCCAGAAGTCATGGAAGTTACGGGTAAGCTGCTGGTTAAGGTTTTCAATGGTCTGTTTCAGTATCCTGCTTGACGGCTGGTTGAAGAAAGAGTAATCGAGCCTTGCAAGTTTCAGAAAGTTCCGCGCTGCCTTATAACCCTCAACTTCCGCCCCGCCTGCAACTATATCATCAAGATCAATCCGGTTGGGAAGCAGGCTCCCGAAGTCCTCGAACATGGTGAACACCGGTGCATGGTCAAAACATGCCTGCCCCAGTATCTCAGCGGTGAACCGGGAACGATATTTTCCGGTAATATTCTGAACCTTCACCATTGCCTCTTCGCCCGACGCGCCCTCCATGAGGAATCCGCACAATGCCGTCTGCCTGTCAAGGTCCGATCCAAGCCTCTCATTCTCTGTCCTCAGCCGGTGATACTCATCTATTACCTCTTCCCACGCTTTTTCGTTATAATTGTCGGGTTTCAGCAGCAGGGTCATCATCTGGTGTCTCTCCTCCAGCTTAAGCGAAACCTCACCAAGCTGCCTCTGAACCTCCTCAATCTCTTCCCTCAGCGAGTTCCATGCTGCAACTGCAGTAACAAGGTCGGCCCGCTCGTCCATGGTTCTGCTTATCTCTGCTGTCTCATCGTTTACCTCTGTCAGTTCCCTCTTCAGGTGAGCAATATTGCTCTCGTTTTCGGGGGAACCGGGGCTTCTGTGCCTGAACAAACCCCTCCTGACCCTTCCCGACCCCGCGTTCCGGAGTGAAAGTTCCAGCGATCGCCGCCTTTCTGACAGTTCCGATATAGCCCTTATATCATCCTCAACACGTTTGCTCTCGGCAAAGGTTTTCGCTGATATTTCACCGAGATAGAGTCTCCACGCCTTCTCAAGCGAATCGAGGTAATCACTTACCTCACCTGTTACCCTCACCGATGAGGTAAAATCGGCAAGCCAGTAACGTGTGAGTTCAAGGATATCCACCCCGGCCAGCAATGCATTCAGCTCGGGTCCGGCATTTACTGCCCTCTCAACCATCCATCCCTTCCCGACACCAAACCTGCACGA
>VGGM01000304.1 GCA_016868515.1 Bacteroidota bacterium
GTGAAGCCAGTTCTCATCAGAATGGATGGCAAACAAAGGATGGCAATAATATCGTTCGACCCCGAAAGGGAGGTTAATGCCGATTCAAAACCTTTGCCTTCGGGTCGATGCATTGAAGAGGCACGCGATTTCAGAATGTCGGCCATAAAAGGCAAATCAAAAAAGTGAACTATGGCAATCATTGAAGGTATAAACGAACTTCAGAAATACGATTTCACCGATACATCGTTCAACCTGCTCATGCAGAAACGAATACATCGTGTCCTGCTGATTTGCAGCAGCTACGACAACTACATGCTTGAGGAGGATGGCCGGATTGATGAACAGATATTCAATGAGTACGTGAGTCTTAACCTGAGGTACCCGCCTACATTCGTTCAGACCGACAATGCAGATGATGCGTTCAGAATACTGGAAAATGACACCATTGACCTTGTTATTTCAATGCTCAGTTTACGGGGCAGTGATCCGTTTGCCCTCGCAAAAAAAATAAAGGAGAAAAAGCCCGACACACCTATAGTTGTCCTTACATACTTTTCGCGCGAAGTATCGATAAGGCTGGCACGTGAAGATCTCAGTGCCATTGATTACGTGTTCTGCTGGCTTGGCGATTCATCACTGCTGCTGGCAATTATCAAGCTGATAGAGGACAGGATGAATGCCGAGTATGATATCGAACAGGTTGGTGTTCAAGCCATTATACTTGTGGAGGATTCAATAAGGTACATATCGTCATATCTTCCGAACCTTTACAGGATAATACTTGTTCAGTCGCGGGATTTTCAGCGTGAGGCTCTTAACGAGCACCAGCGCATGCTTAAGCTGCGTGGACGGCCAAAGATACTGCTGGCCACAAACTACGAGGATGCTCTCAGACTCTATAATAAGTATAAGCATAACGTGCTTGGAGTAATCTCAGATATCAGTTACCGGCGCAATAATATAAACGACGATAATGCAGGAATTGAGCTCTGCAAGCTTGTGCTCAACGATGATGAGAAGGTTCCTTTCCTGCTTCAGTCGTCAAATCAGAATTACAAGGAGATAGCCGATAAGCTGGGTGCCGGTTTTATCAACAAGTACTCCAAATCGCTCTCTCTTGAGCTGAGGAATTTCATCATCCAGAATCTTGCATTCGGGCCGTTCGTATTCCGCGATCCCGACACGATGGAGGCAATTGCGATTGCCACCGATTTGCAGAGCCTTCAGCAGAAGCTGCTTACGGTTCCCGACAAAACCCTTGAATATCACGCATTGCGGAACCATTTCAGCAAATGGCTGAATGCCAGGGCTCTTTTCCCGGTGGCACAGATGTTCAAGTATGTCAGGCGTGAAGATTTTCCCACCACGGCCGAAATGAGGCGGTTTCTTTATGTTGCCATATCGAGTTTCAGGCTTGGAAAGGGCAGGGGAGTAATTGCCAAGTTTGACAAAACGAGCTACGATGAGTATTCTACCTTTTCAAGGATAGGAGAGGGTTCAATAGGAGGCAAAGCCAGAGGGCTTGCATTTATAAACAGCATCATCAAGAAGAAGAAACTGTTCAACTCCTTTCCTGACGTTCTGATTACCATACCACGGACCGTCGTTCTGAGTACCGACGTGTTTGACGAATTTATGGAGAAGAATAGTCTCTACCCTGTTGCACTTTCCGACAGAAGTGATGAAGAGATACTGCAAAGGTTCATTGAGGCCGAACTTCCCGGCTGGGTATACCAGGACTTTTACGCCTTTCTTACAGTTTCGAGGATGCATCCTATAGCCGTTCGGTCGTCGAGTAAACTTGAGGATTCACATTACCAGCCTTTTGCGGGGATATACTCCACCTACATGATACCCAGGGTTCCCGACAACCGTCAAATGGTGAACTTCATTTCAGAAGCCATAAAGGAGGTGTATGCTTCGGTTTATTACAAGAGCAGCAAGGCTTACATGACTGCTACGTCGAATGTAATTGACGAGGAGAAGATGGGGATTATTTTGCAGGAGGTTTGCGGTAACAGGCACGATAATATCTATTATCCCACTTTTTCGGGGGTTGCACGCTCAATCAACTTTTACCCTATTGGATCGGAGAAGGCGGAGGACGGAATTGCCAATATCGCATTCGGACTTGGTAAGCTTATTGTCGACGGGGGATTGTCGCTCAGGTTTTGCCCGAAGCATCCGAAAAAAGTTCTGCAGCTCTCTTCGCCTGAAACTGCCCTGAGAGATACGCAGAAGGAGTTTTACGCCCTCGACCTGAACATTGAAAGCTTTGTCCCCTCCACCGACGACGGGGTGAACATTATGAGACTTCCTGTTCAGCAGAAGGCACCTGAGAGTTCCCTAAAACATGTTGCATCTACCTACGACTTTAACAATAACATTATCAGGGATGGAATCGCCCAGCCAGGCAAAAGAGTCATATCATTTGCCAATATTCTACAGCACAAGAGATTTCCTTTGCCTGAGATTCTTGGCACCCTACTGGAAATAGGGCAGAAGGAGATGAATAATCCCATTGAAATAGAGTTTGCTGTCAACCTCGAGACTCCGGCCGGTTCACCAAAGGTTTTCAACTTCCTGCAAATCAGGCCCATTGTAATGAGCGATCAGTCGCAGATAGTAAACATAGAGAATACAAGGCTGTTTGAGACGATTATCTATTCCGAGTCGGCCCTGGGAAACGGCAGGTTCCCGGGTATCAGAGACATCGTTTACGTAAAGCCTGAATCGTTCAATGCTGCCTTTAATGAAAAGATAGCGCTTGACATAGAACAGTTAAACGCAAAATTCATCAGGGATTCTGCAAACTACGTACTCATTGGACCCGGCAGGTGGGGTTCATCTGACCCGTGGCTTGGGATACCGGTAAAATGGGGACAGATTTCAGCTGCACGAATCATTGTTGAGTCGGGGCTGAAGCATTACCGCATTGACCCAAGCCAGGGAACCCATTTTTTTCAGAATCTTACCTCATTCAGGGTGGGCTATTTCACCATCAATCCATTCATGAATGATGGTTTTTATGATGTTGAGTATCTTGACGGGAAGCAGGTAATTTATGAGGATTCCTACCTCAGGCATATCAGGTTTGATGAACCCCTTGATATACTGGTTGACGGCCGGAAACACACCGGCGTGGTTTTCAAACCTGTTACAGAAAGATGCC
>VGGM01000305.1 GCA_016868515.1 Bacteroidota bacterium
CGGATATGGTCGGAAGCACAGGTTGATAATTATCAGCAGCAGATTGAAGGAGATACTCTCTATTATGAAGAAACAAATGGCTATGGACTGGCTGTGGGAAACACTATGATTACCGACACCGCAAATAATTCGGTGGTGAAAGGTCAGCTCGCCGTCTATTTCAAAAAACCTGAGCAGTTTACCGTCACCAGCGAAGCAGTCTATATAATGTATGGTGAAAGCGATACAGTGTACATGCATGCCGACACCCTGAAAGCAATAACAATACTAAACGAAGCTGATACATCACTCAACTACAGACTGGTAAGGGCATGGTACAACAACAGAATCTACAGCCATGATTTCCAGTCCAGGGCCGACAGCCTCTCCTACTCTTTCAGCGATTCAACTATCAGGATGTACGGCGACCCGGTAATATGGTCGGAAGAAAACCAGCTTACAGCCGATTCGATTGTGATGTTTACCAGAAACCAGCAAACGGACAGAATGGAACTTTATAACGGCGCATTTGTCGTAAGCCAGGTCGATTCGATGAGGTTTAACCAGATAAAAGGCAGAAATCTGACCGGCTTCTTCACCGACAACAAACTGACCAGGGTTATTGTAGAGGGAAACGGCGAGTCGGTCTATTTTCTCATTGAGGATGAAGAACTCGTGGGAGTCAACTATTCAAAAAGTTCAAATATCGAAATAGTTGTTGACGATGGGAAGATAACAGAAGTGACTGAATTCGGTAACCCCGATGGTGTGCTCGACCCTCCCCTGCTGAAGAACCCCTCGGAAATGAGACTGCAGGGCTTCAAATGGCTTAAAGCGATTCGCCCGGTTGACAGGTTCGATATATTCCGTAAAGATTAAAAAAGCCCTTTGCAGAAGGGCTGTATAATATTTCAATACTCGTCCTCATTGAAAAAGAAGTCATCCTTGCTTGGATAATCAGGCCAGATATCTTCAATGCTCTCATAGATATCACCCTCATCTTCAATCTCCTGAAGGTTCTCAATAACTTCCATCGGGGCACCTGACCTGATAGCAAAGTCTATCAACTCATCCTTGGTAGCGGGCCATGGAGCATCCTCAAGTTTGGATGCCAATTCAAGTGTCCAGTACATAATAAATAAATTACCTCTTCTGAATAATACCTATTCTAAAAAGGTGCAAATATAAAATTATTTCTATAATTCAAAAGAATTGTAGTTTAAAAGGCAAACAAACTTACAATATCTACTTAACATCCTCATTACCTGATTTATAAAGAATATACCGCGAGAGCACAAACAGGAAATCAGATGTGCGGTTTAGAAGCTTTGTAACAATGGGAGGTACTGGTTCGGTGTGAGAAAGTCTGACCACTGCCCGCTCAGATCTCCTGCACACGCAACGTGCAATGTGACAGTATGATGCAACACTGTTTCCGCCGGGCAGCACAAATGAACTAAGGGATGGCAAAGTGGCCTCCATCTGATCGATGATCTCTTCAAGCTTCTGGATGCTCTGATCTTCCGGCAAGATCTCCCGTACCGGTGGGTTTTCGCTGTCAGTGGCCAGAGTTGCAGCTGCGCACATCAGTTGTCCCTGAAGATAGAGCAGATGATCCTGGAATTCATCAATATGTATGCTGTCCCTTATCAGTCCCAGCCATGATATCAGCTCATCAACAGTACCATATGACTCAATACGCAGATCATATTTGGGAAGCCTGCGACCGCCCATAAGTGATGTGGTTCCGTCATCACCCTTTCTTGTATATATCTTCATATAACGTCAGAATTCTCAGTGTGCAACCTGCAACCTTTTTTCATTTGGAGCGTCAGACGATATCTCACCATCCATCAGCCTTATTATCCTGTGGGCATGCCTTGCGATATCCTCTTCGTGCGTTACTACAATAACAGTGTTCCCCAATGCATGAATTTCATCAAGAAGTACCATAATATCTGCCGAGGTTTTGCTGTCGAGGTTACCGGTAGGTTCATCGGCCAGTAGAATTGACGGTTTGTTTATCAGAGCCCTGGCAATGGCAACTCGTTGCCTCTGGCCACCAGAGAGTTCGTTTGGTTTATGCGTCATTCGGTCGGCAAGGCCAACCTGATCAAGGGTCTTCTTCGCCATCACTTCCCTCTCGGCTTTCGGGATTCCTGCATATATAAGCGGCAGCATTACATTCTCAAGCGCAGTATACCGCGGGAGGAGATTAAAAGTCTGGAATATGAAGCCAATCTCCTTATTGCGTATCTCGGCAAGCTGGTCATCCTCCATTTTGCTTACATCGGTGCCGTTCAGGATATAAGAACCTTTTGTTGGAGTATCGAGACATCCGATAATATTCATAAGAGTTGACTTGCCTGAGCCTGATGGCCCCATTATAGCCACATACTCATTTCTGTCAATATCGACGGTTACCGCCCGAAGGGCCCTTACCACTACGGTACCTATCTGATAATTCTTTACTATCTCGCTGAGCTCAATAACCTTACCCATACCTCTGTTATATTATTTAGAAATGACGAAAATAACTCAATAAATTCAACAATTCTCAGTTGCCCTGATTAATTAATGTTAATTGTAGGTTAATGACTTCTCTTTTGGTTCAATTCCGTGCAAAGTCAGCTCCTTCTGCTATATGGTCAGTTTTAAAGACAAGTACGTTAAGACTATTATTCCTCTTAATTTGTTAATTAATCAAAAACACTGTAGTCAGTTGACTCACCTCATCAAGCCTTATCATCAACCTGAAAAAACTAGGTGAGATGCCCAAAAATAACTACTTTCGGGCATCCTAATCTGTTACCCGCATAGATGCAGAAAGCTGGAGTTCTTGATACGGAAATAACCTATCTACAGGGAGTTGGGCCGCGACGTGCCGAACTGCTCAGGAAAGAACTCGGAATCTCAACCTTCCGTGATTTACTGCATTATTATCCATACAAGTATGTCGACAGGTCGAGATTCTACAAGGTATCCGAGATTGAATCGGAAATGCCGGTTGTTCAGATCAGGGGAACCATTGACGACTACCTTTATGAGGGACATACAAGAGCCAAACGTCTCACTGCCACATTGTATGATGATACCGGATCAATAAAGCTCGTCTGGTTCAAGGGTACTAAATGGATTCCGGGCTCATTTCCGGCAGGAAA
>VGGM01000306.1 GCA_016868515.1 Bacteroidota bacterium
GCCACGGAAGAACTAATTATGCGCCAGCTTAAAATCACAAAACAGGTAACAAACAGGGATACCCCGTCTCTGGATAAATATCTGCAGGAGATTGGCAAGGTTGATCTTATCTCTCCAGAAGAGGAGGTGGCTCTGGCCCGCCGCATAGGGAACGGCGACAAGGATGCCCTCGAGAAACTGGTAAAGGCCAATCTCAGGTTCGTGGTTTCGGTGGCAAAACAATACCAGAACCAGGGCATGACTCTTCCCGACCTTATTAACGAGGGAAACCTCGGTCTGATGAAGGCTGCCCAGCGTTTTGACGAGACGCGGGGATTCAAATTCATTTCATATGCGGTTTGGTGGATACGCCAGTCGATACTGCAGTCACTGGCAGAGCAGTCGCGAATTGTAAGGTTGCCTGTTAACAAGATCGGCTGCATTAACCGGATTAACAAGGCATTTGCCCGCCTTGAACAGGAGTATGAGAGGGAACCTTCGGCTCAGGAGCTGGCCGACCAGCTTGAAATGGTCCCTGACGAGGTGAAGGAGGTTCTCAGATCGAACGGGCGCACCATCAGCATGGATGCTCCCATCAATTCAGAGGATGACAACACTATGTATGATGTCATGCATAGTGCCGACGGCGCCAGTCCCGACAGGGCCCTTATAAATGAATCACTCGCATTTGAGATCGAGAGGGCACTCGGCACACTCTCACCCAGAGAGGCAAGGGTGCTTAAACTGTACTTCGGCATTGGTATGAAGCATCCATTCACCCTCGAGGAAATAGGGGAGGAGCTAAGCCTGACCCGCGAGCGTGTAAGGCAGATTAAGGAGAAAGCGATAAAGAGAATCCAGTATACCACCCGTTGCAGGATACTTAAAAGCTACCTGGGTTAAAGGTTAATCCATATCTTTGTCATTAAAACACGCCCGATGCCACATCTTGTTTCCCCTTCATTACTGGCCGCCGACTTTGGAAACCTCCGCTCGGAGGTGGAGATGCTGAACCGCAGTTCTGCCGACTGGATACACCTCGATATAATGGATGGCGTGTTTGTTCCCAATATATCGTTCGGGTTCCCTGTGCTGAAGTACATCAGCAGGTATTCAACAAAGCCTCTCGATGTACACCTGATGATATCGAACCCCGATAAATTCCTTTCAATGTTCAGGGATGCAGGCGCATCGATCCTTACCGTGCACTTCGAGGGGGCAATCCATCTCCACCGCACTGTCACCGAAATCAGAAGGCTTGGTATGAAGGCCGGTGTTGCCATTAATCCTCATACTCCCGTCTCATCACTTACTGACATTCTCCCGTTTGTAGATATGGTGCTGATAATGACCGTTAACCCGGGATACGGGGGGCAGAGTTTTATTGAGACAAGCTACAGGCGGGTTGCCGAATTAAAAGGTCTTATCAACGATAATGGATACGACGTTCTGATCCAGGTTGACGGTGGAGTTGATCAGCATAATGCCCCGCGGCTTATTGCAGCCGGTGTCAGCGTCATTGTTGCGGGAACCACAGTCTTTGAATCCGATGACCCTGCCGGAACCATTGAACAACTGAAGTCGGTTCATCAATGAACAAAAATGCCGGCCTCGTTACGGAGATAATCAAGTACCGGTGAGGGATCGGCTGTACCAAACCATTTGATATCACTGTTTCCCGACCACCATGTAATTTGACGCCTGGCGTATCTTCTGGTATTGCGCTTTATGAGTCCGACTGCCTCCTCTTTACTTATCCTGCCGTCGAAGTATTCAAACAGCTCACGGTAGCCAACCGTTTGCAGTGCGTTGGCGTGCCTCAGCGGTAAAAGCCCGTATGCCTCATCTTCCAGGCCTGCTGCCATCATTTCATCAACCCTCCTGTCAATTCTGGAGTACAGTTCATCCCTTGGCGGCATTATACCTGTCAATACTGTCCTGAAATCACGCTTCTGTTTCTGCCGGGTGAGAAATGCAGAGTATGGTTTTCCGGTAGTGGCAAATATCTCAAGGGCCCTCAGTAACCGACGAGGGTTTTTAAGGTCAACCCTGTTATAATGATCAGGATCAACGATGCGAAGCTCCGACCTGAGCGATTCGATTCCTTCATCCCTGAGTTTCCTTATGTACTTTTCCCGTATTTCGGTATCGACGTCAGGAATATCATCAATGCCATAGCATACCGCATTTATATATAACCCCGATCCACCCGAAAGTATGACGCAGGGGTTCTTTTCAAAAAGTGAGGGCAACAGGGAAATGGCATCGCGCTCAAACATACTTGCCGAGTAGTATTCTCCGGGATCCAGAAATCCTGCGAAGTGATGACGCACTTTTTTCAGCTGCTCTTCCGTTGGCGCCGCGGTTCCGATTGACATACCCCTGTAAAACTGCCTCGAGTCGGCCGATATCACATCGCACTGCAAAGCTGATGCCAGTTGGGTGGAAAGCTCTGTTTTACCGGAAGCAGTCGGACCGGTAACAACGACCAGGATATTCATAACAGGGGAATTCCGGTTATCGCAGCCGGTTACTAGTTAAATTCGTCAGTGGTCTCTGCCTGGTCGAGATCTGATAACGAGTCATCATTGTCCGACTCGAAATAGAGGTCGTCAATTTCGGGTTCACCCTCATCTTCATCATCAGCAATAACCAGGTTGTTGTATTTCTTTCGGGCCGAACCTCCGAAAACAACCTGCTTTGGAGGGATGCCCTTCGAATTGGTGCAAACCGGGTATTCCCTTCCCTCAACTTCCTTTACCTCACCTGTGTACTCAATGAAGAGGCCTCTTTCGTTGAAAAAGTCAAATATGTAAATCAGTTTCTGGTTCTTCCTGAAAATAATATCCTCAAGTATGGCGTCGTCCATAGTTGACGACCCTGCGCCCATGTCGAAAAGTGTGAATTCCTCTTCCTTCTCCCAATTGTCTGTTGCAAGATAGAATGATGCCATCTGTGACCTGTCAAATTCCAGCTCCTCCTGCAGAATGTTGTGAAAGGCCATCAACGTCTGATTGTCAAGGAATTCAAACTCCCTGACAAACGAATCATCCGCATCTGATAAAACAACAAATTTGTAAACCATAGCCTCAAAATTCAAACGGTGCAATATACTATTTTTTGATTTATCTTCTTTCAGCCG
>VGGM01000307.1 GCA_016868515.1 Bacteroidota bacterium
GAGTATGGCGTTGGAGCACAGTTTGGCGGCAAGTACTTTATTCATGATGTAAGGGTTATCAGACTCCCGCGACATGCAGCTTCCTGTCCGGTCGGTATGGGTGTAAGCTGCAGCGCCGACAGGAATATCAAAGGTTATATAAGTACTGACGGTGTGTTCCTCGAAGAACTGGAAATGAATCCTGCAAGGTTCATGCCTGCAAAGGCTCCGGAGTTGGAGAAGCCGGTGGAGATCGATCTCGACAGGCCGATGAAGGAGGTTCTGGCCGAGCTTACAAAACACCCCGTAAAGACCCGCCTCAAACTTCGTGGGACGCTGATTGTGGCGCGCGACATTGCCCACGCACGCATCAAGCAGATGATAGATGAAGGCAAGCCGATGCCCGAATACTTCAAGAACCATCCGGTGTACTATGCCGGTCCGGCCAAGACACCTTCGGGAATGGCCTCAGGCAGTTTCGGACCAACAACTGCCGGAAGGATGGACTCCTATGTTGATCTTTTTCAGAGTCTTGGAGGATCGATGGTCATGCTTGCCAAGGGGAACCGCTCAAGGCAGGTGATAGATGCCTGCAAAAAGTACGGTGGCTTCTACCTGGGATCGGTCGGCGGTCCGGCAGCCATACTCGCCAAGGAGAGCATAAAATCTGTCGAACTGGTCGATTTTGAGGAGCTTGGCATGGAGGCCGTCAGGAAGATCGTTGTCGAGAACTTCCCTGCATTTATCCTGACCGATGATAAAGGGAACGACTTCTTTGATGAGTATAACGGGTAGGTGAAATGGCGTAGTGACTTAATGGCGTAGTGACGTAGTGGCGTAAAAGGCTTAGAAGGGCGTAAAGGGCATAGGGGACTTAGGGGACATAGGGGTTACAGGTTCATTTACCGGCCGCCGGATGCCGGGTGCCGGACGCCGCATACCTCATACCGTGTTATGAGACTATGGATGTAAGAGATTGCAATAATTAATACAAACAATATGATGAGTTTACGGAATTCTTTTTTGGTAGCTGCTGCGCTTTTTTGCGGGTTTGCCGTTGTTGCCCAGGAGGTGCCTCGCGCCAATCTGGCGCATACATTCTCGATTGTGGCGCGGGATACCCGGACGGGAGATATGGCCGTGGGGGTGCAGAGCCACTGGTTTTCGGTCGGCACTCTGGTTTCATGGGGGAAGTCGGGCACCGGGGTGGTGGCTACACAATCGTTCGTGAATGCCTCACTCGGTCCTGAAGGATTGAAACTGATGGAAGGAGGAAAGAGCGCTGAAGAGGCTTTGAAAATTCTTATGGCAGCAGATGAAGGACGGGACTTCCGCCAGGTGGCTTTTCTTGACAACAAGGGAGGTGTATCGGCATGGACAGGTGCAAAGTGCATAGAGTCGGCAGGACATTATACCGGTGATAACTATTCGGTACAGGCAAATATGATGCTTAATGACATGGTTTTACCTGCCATGGCCAGGACTTTTGAGGAAAACGATCATTTGCCTCTGGCCGAGAGGGTGCTGTGGGTGCTTCAGGCGGCGCAGAAAGCCGGCGGCGACATACGGGGCAAACAGTCGGCTGCACTGATAGTTGTGGGAGGCAAGCCTGCGGCAGGTATGTGGCTGGACAAGAAGGTCGACCTCAGGGTTGACGACTCAGCTGACCCCCTCACCGAACTTGAGAGGCTGCTTAAGGTACACAGGGCTTACGAACATATGAATGCCGGCGACCTTGCAGTAGAGCATAACGACATGCTAACTGCCATGCGCGAGTATGAGGCAGCGGCAGCGATGTTTCCCGAAAACCTCGAAATGAAATACTGGAAGGCGGTGGCAATGGCCAACAATAACCAGCTGGCTGAGGCGCTTCCGGTCTTCAGGGAGATATTCAGGGCCGACCCTAACTGGAGGGAGCTCACCCGCCGGCTTCCGGCGCCGGGGTTGCTGACGGTTTCATCGGCTGACCTGAAAAGAATACTTGATTTGTAAAGGTTTAGTAATTATTTAAATCGGGTATCAGGTATCAGGTGTCAGGTGTCAGGTATAAGGTATTGGGCGTATAAGGGCGTAAGAGGCGTAAAGGGGATAGGGCATAGGGGATAGGGTATCGGACCTGTTATGAGATACCCTCTCTGGCAAGAAATGTCCTGAGGTGGGTGGTAATCTCTTTTTTGACCTTTCTGAAGGTCAGGTTTGGTTCCTTTATCATCACCGGCCAGTCATTTACATCGGCATCATCGAACCAGGCAAGGCTCTTTAAAGCATGGGCATTGTTACGTGAACTGTATTTTTTTGAGAAGAAACCCAGAATGTCCTTGAATGAGAACTCCCTGAGAAGAAAATAGATATCAATGAAATCCTTGACCCGGGTTCCATCTCCGGAAATTGCATTGACTTTCATTGCCGCAACGTCCTCCATCGATAAAAGCCTGACGCCATCCATCACCAAAGGCTCCCTCAGGAATGGGTAATCATGGGCTATCAGATCAACCCTTATGTCCCCGATTGAACCTCTGATGGTTGAGCGTGAAATGCTGTTCATCTGAAAATCGAATTCACTTTCGATATGTTCCAGCAATCTTCCTTCATCGAAGCCGGTATTGCAGAAGAGGTCAATGTCGACCGATTTCCTGTGGCCCAGCATAAGGGCAAGCGCTGTACCGCCGGCCACGACAAAGTCGCTCAGGTAAGGGTCTCCCTGAAGGCGGACAATCAAATCTATCAGGCTTTTATCGACTGCTGCTTTCTGTAACATCTGAATTCCTCTTTGGGGATACCCAATATATCGCTGGCAAATTGAAGTGTCTTCGGGTCAAGACTGCCTGCCCTTACGATTTCCCTTCTAATGACCTCACGTCCGTAGAATCTGAAGATAACCTTCATCTCTTCCAGATTGCCCAGGGTGAATACCCTTTCTATTATGAGCCTTCTGTTCTTATGCTCATCAAAAAGAACCGGATCAACATCCCAGAAAAGTGTTTCCCGTATCGGCAACTTCATTCTCTATTATAGCTTATAAAAGTGACCTAAAGATACTCAAAATCAGTGAATCACACAAGCTGATCAAGTTTGTGCGGAGGCTAACCAGTAATGAAGGGACTCAGGCAATTATCTCTTTCTCAGTATATTATAG
>VGGM01000308.1 GCA_016868515.1 Bacteroidota bacterium
TGTCGTTGATATCGACCGGGTAGATTACCCCCAGTCTGGAAAGGAATTTGCCTTCAAGGCTTGCCCTTCCTGCAGCTGCCACTTTGGGAGGCATGGTGTAGACGTCGGTACCTGCCAGAAGTTCGAGCTGATGGTATCCGCGCAGGCTGGCTGCTATTAGTTTTGTTGGCCAGGGGTTCCCGGCAGAAAGCCTCGACACCCAGCCCTGGCTGCTCAGTACCGCCATTTCACCTGCACCGGTTCCGTCACCAAGCTTGTTGTCGGCCATGTAGGCACCAATACGGCCAAGAAATACATTCAGGTAGTCGGGCCTCGTAATGGCAGTCACTAGCGCATTCTGCCTGGCGCTGAACTCGAGGGTGAAGTTAATCTTCACGCCGGCCTCCCTGAGCCTCCTGGCCCCAAGGAGACCGGTGGCGGTGAGCGGAACCTTTACAATAAAATGGTCGGGACAGATCCCGTGGAACCTCTTCCCATAGTAGTCGATTGCAGCAAGATCATTGGCCGTGCCGGTATGAAGCTCTACACTTACGTACCCGCCAAAGCGGCGGGCCAGCCTCAGTCCGTGTCTTGCATTGAGAATGAACGCTATCTCCTTCACCCTCTCCTCTTCCGGCAGTTCTGCAACAATGGTCCTGGCCCTGTCAATGAAACTGTCATATATACCCTTCTGTATCTCATTGTTAAGAAGGGTGTTATTGGTGGTAAGTGCACTCATCTCGGCTGTCCAGTTGGCTTCAGCCTCTTCAATGTCGCCGGTATCGAGCCACAGTGTTGTACCCGTCTTCCTTAGTGACTGCCAGAACCTGTCTTCCCTGGCGGTTATCCTGGTCTCGTTCAGACCGTCAAATAAGAATTCCCTGACTCTCCGTTCCGTTTCCTTAATCATAATTAATGTTGCTAATATGTTTATTATTCGTGCGTAATGTACTTTATATCTTCCCCTGTCGGGAATTCGAATATCCTCAGGTCGAACTCTTTAACAACAGCCAGGAGATGGTCAAATATATCGGCAACAACACCCTCATACTTTACCCATTCCTTCTGCCTGCTGAAAACATAAACTTCAAGGGGCAGCCCCTTCTCGTCGGGAGGCAGATGCCTTACCATGAAAGTCATATCGGTATTGACCTGGGGGTGGCGGCTCAGGTAAGCCTGGGCATAGGCTCTGAAGGTGCCTACATTGGTCATTCTCCTCCCGTTCACCAGGCAACTGTCATCAATATCGTTCTCTTCGTTGTATTTATTGATTTCAGCCTCTTTGGCATCCATGTAAGGCCTGAGTATCTGAATTCTGTACAGCCTCTGCTTCAATTCATCGTCGAGGAACCTGATACTCTTCATGTCAATTCTGATGGCCCTCTTTATGCGGCGCCCCCCTGACTCCTGCATCCCTGTCCAGTTCTGGAACGACTCCTTAATAAGTACATGGGTGGGGACCGTAACTATTGTCCTGTCGAAGTTCTGAACCTTAACCGTGTAAAGCGTCATATCTATTACGTCGCCATCAACTCCCCTTCCGGGAATGGTTATCCAGTCTCCCACCTTAACCATCTGGTTGCCGGAGAGTTGCATACTAGCCACGAAACCGAGCAAGGTGTCCTGAAAGACCAGGATGAGAACCGCAGCCATACCTCCCAATCCAAGCAGAAATGATGATATCTGAACGTTGAAGGCTACTTTGATTATCAGCAGTAGAATAATTATAACGACCAGAATCTTGATAAGCTGTATGTAGCCCTTGATATGCCTCCTCCCCGAGTCGGGCTTTTTCAGGTACATCTGATGAAGTGACTCAACAATTGAGTTTATTACAATTGCACATACAGCCAGAACATATATATATGATAGCTTCTGCACCGCAATAAGCCACTTGGGGTAGTCGAAAAGTGCCCATTCGGCCATTGCCCAGATAACAAATGCAGGGGCCAGGTGAGAAAGCCTTGTAAAGACCTTCTGCTCAATCAGGACATCATCCCATTTTAGGGCAGTGCGCCTTATAATCCTGTGGACAATCTTTCTGATAAACAGTTTCGCCAGCTCATTCACCGCGAAACTGAGAATCAGCACCACTACCACAAGTATTAAGGCGGTAACAAGGCCTGACAGCCCCTCCCCGATACCCAGGCCCAGCATGGTGCCGTTCAGCCATTCCGCAGGATGTCGCAGTTTGTCCATTTTACAACTGTTTAGTTCGCTCGCGCAAAAATAGGCAATTTATCACTTTCTGCCAGTCAAAATTCTACCGCTTTACGATCATTAATACACAATACCTGATACTATGAGACTTTTTGCAGCCACCGTACTGATTATTATGAGTCTGGCTTTAGTTGCCCAGACAACCTTCAACGAGTGGTTTACTGACAAGACATTCCGCACGGACATGTGTGAATACCTCAGGTTGCCGCTACCCATGCCGGTGAAAACAGAAATGGCGGATATCGAAATACCCGCCATGTTCGCATACCTTTCTGTATCGGCACTGATGCTTTTCCTGTCCGACCGGTTACTCTCACACCTTTTCACACGGGGGAGAAGCAACCGGATATGATCAGGTTTTCATCAGGATGTTGGTTTCTTGCCACCGCTGCCCGACTTTGAAATACTGTCGCGCATGTTTGTATCGGCCTCAATGTTCTTGAACTTGTAGTAATCCATTATACCAAGATTACCGCTTTTGAATGCTTCAGCCATCGCAAGGGGTATCTGAACCTCAGCCTCAATAACTTTTGCGCGGGCCTCCTGTGCCTTGGCTTTCATCTCCTGCTCAAGGGCAACGGCCATGGCTCTGCGCTCCTCAGCCTTAGCCTGTGCAATGTTCTTATCGGCGTTGGCCTGATCCATCTGCAGCACGGCACCAATGTTTTTACCTATATCGATGTCAGCTATATCGATAGAGAGTATCTCAAATGCGGTACCTGCATCAAGACCCTTGTCAAGTACCACCCTTGAGATGTAGTCGGGATTCTCAAGAACCGACTTGTGGCTTGCATTTGAGCCTATCGATGAAACGATGCCCTCGCCAACCCTTGCCAGCACTGTATCCTCACCGGCACCTCCGACAAGCTGTTTGATATTGGCTCTGACAGTCACCCTGGCCTT
>VGGM01000309.1 GCA_016868515.1 Bacteroidota bacterium
GAGGGTCAAATTCCGAAGGTTCTGTCGTGGAAGGATCAATACCCCTTGACTCCAACATCTCCCTCAGTTCAATAAAAGTAATGGCCACATCGAGTTCATTGCTCTCAGATTTCTTGGCAACGCACGGACCGATGAAGACAACCGGAGTATTCTCCCCATACTTCTTTCTCATAACCTTAATAGTGGCAACCATCGGTGACACGAGGGGAGCAAGGTTCGCAGCAAGATTCGGGTGGTAATACCTTATAAAGTTTACAATTGAGGGACAATCGGATGAGATATAAGTCTTCCCGTCACCCTTCGACAGAAGATTGCGGTAGCCCGCAGCAATCAGGTCAGCACCAAATGAAACCTCTGCCACGTACCTGAAACCAAGTCTCCTTATCATACCTACCAGAATCCGGTGATCAGATACTTCCTGAAAATCAGCAGGAAAACTGGGAGCTATAATCGCTGCAGCATTAACGGATGTTTGAAGTATTCTCTCAACCTTGTCGGTCGTTTTAAGAAACACCTTGGCTCCCTGACTGCATACCTTTGTGCAATTGCCGCAGGCAATGCAGCGCTCCTCTATTACTTCAGCCTGACCACCTACAATCCTTATTGCCTTCGCCGGACATTCCCTGACGCAGGTATAACATGTACGGCATAACTCTTTTATGGTATATACCAGCATACCTTCATCGTTCAATTAAAGTAATACATCACGCCTGTTATAATGAGTCAGAATGAGCGACCTGTATTCACTGCCCTTACTGTCAAAACCTTCTGTCTTTTCGTAGAATGAAAGCAGGGCCGGCGACTTTGAAGCTATGGCAACAGCCTCAGCCTCTTCCGTCTGGTAAATGAATTTTGACCTGTTGCGGATCATCTCCCTAGTTGATGAAAAAGATAAACCGCCGCCGTTAACACAACCGCCGGGACAAACCATTACTTCAACCATATCGAACTTTCTGCCCGACGAGAGAAGAGCATTAAGCCTGCTTAATGAAGTCAGCCCGTCCACTACGGCAAAACTGAATTCCCTTCCCTGTACCGACAGAGTTACTTCGCGGAAACCTGAACCCGACCTCACCTTACGGAATACCGAACGGTCGAGTTCCTTACCTCCTATTATGTGATTCAGTGAGCGACACACCGCCTCGGTGTAGCCACCTGAAACGTCAGCCAGCAGAGCCGACGAACTCCTCATATCCATCGGAACATCTGCAGCTTCTTCCCCAACATTGGTGATGTCTATGCCAAAGAGTCTGACGAGTCTTGAAAGCTCCATTACCGTAAGAACAGCATCAATGTCGCTGACTCCCTTCCTGGTCATTCCATCACGGCGGGCTTCAAATTTCATTGCAATACAAGGGGTCACCGAAACACTGAAGAGTTTCTCCGGCCTGATATTCCGTTTTTCAGCAATATGAGTCTTTATAAGCGACCCCGCAATCTGTTGTGCTGACTTCAGGGGGGTAATATCCCCCAGCAGCCCCGGCATATGCTGCTCTGCATACTTAACCCACGCCGGACATGCCGAGAGGTAAACAGGAGCTACAGTTCCGGCATCCCTTCTTTCCAGAAGTGAACGGGCAAGCTCATCAATGTAGATGTCAGTTGCAAAGCCACTGTTAAAAACCAGGTCAAATCCCATTTTTCTCAGTACCGAATTGAGAACCCTGTCAAACTCCTTTGAGTACCTTACTCCAAGTGATTCTGCCAGGGCATAAGGAACAGCCGGGGCATACTGAATAACCCTTGTCACATCATTCTTGCTGAGGTACTCCAGCACTTCAGAGATGTTGTGCTTTTCATGCAGGGCACCAGTAGGACATACCAGGACACACTGGCCGCAATTGATACAGCTCGAGAAGTTGAAGTCGCGGTCCATGGCTGTACCGATATGGGTCCTTCTCCCCCTGTTCAGAAAATCGAGAGTTGTGGCAGTTACCAGTTCCTCACAAACCCTGACACACCGGCCGCACAAAATGCACTTCGAAAGTTCCCTTACTATAGCCGGACTTGACTGGTCGAGCCTCATTTTAACCTTTCGGCCCTTAATGCGTCGTTCCGTGATATTGAGTTCCTCGGAAAGCTTCTGCAACTCACAATTAAGATTTCTGTCGCAGTAAAGGCAATCATCGGGGTGATTGGAGAGCAGCAGTTCTACAATTGTCTTCCTTGCCTTTATTACCCTGGGAGAATGAGTCTTTATCTTCATCCATTCTTCTACCGGCTGCGAACATGCAGTAACAAGCCTGTCGCGTCCCTCAACCTCAACCACGCACATCCGGCATGCCCCGGTAGGGGTGAAATCCCTCATCCTGCACAGGGTAGGTATCAGAATTCCGTTCCGGTTCAGGGCCGACTGGATGGTCTCGCCCTTTTCGGCGTTTATCTTCCTGTTATTTACCTCTATCGTAAACTGCATAGCTATTTTACTGATATTGCGCTGAACTTGCATACATCGTGGCAGGCCCCGCAACCAATACATTTGTCCTCAACAATGAAGAAGGGCTGGAGCCTGGTTCCGTAAATCGCATTAACCGGACATTTGGATGCACAGGCAGTGCAACCGGTACATTTTTCAACATCTATCGTAAAGGTTCTCAGCCCCCTGCATACGTTCGAACGGCACTTACGGTCAAAAATATGTTCCTCAAACTCCTCCCTGAAGCTGTTCATTGCGCTCAGGAACGGATTGGGGGCGTTTTGTCCCAAACCACAGAGAGAGGTGTCTTTCATGACAGATGCAATTGTCTCAAGCTGCATTACTCCCTTGAAACGCTCAAGAGTTGTTCCGGCATCATCACTGGCCGGCCTTTTGACAACATGGTCGAGTATCTCAAGCATCCTGCCTGTTCCCTCCCGGCATGGAATACATTTGCCACAGCTTTCGCGGTGCATGAAATCCATATAATAACGAACCAGATCGACCATGCAGGTTGTTTCATCTATAATTATGAAGCTTCCCGCTCCCAGTCCCGATCCAATCTCCCTGAGTTCATCAAAACAGACACCAGTACCCAGATAACCTGCAGTAATGAACGTACCCGTCGACCCGCCAAGCTGAAGGGCCTTGAATTCCTTCCCGTCCCTGACTCCGCCGGCAA
>VGGM01000310.1 GCA_016868515.1 Bacteroidota bacterium
ACGGAGCCATACCAACCCCCTGCTTTATGCCGGTTGGCACTGCCGGAACCGTTAAGGGTGTTCTGCCCCGCGACCTGAAGGAGGAGGTGGGGGCCCACATCATACTGGGCAATACATACCACCTCTACCTGCGGCCCGGAACCGGTGTGCTGAGGCAGGCCGGCGGACTCCACCGCTTTATTAACTGGGACAGGCCGGTTCTTACCGACAGCGGTGGGTATCAGGTATTCTCACTCGCTGCCAACAGGAAACTCTCTGAGGAGGGGGCAACATTCAAATCACACATCGACGGATCGAAACATCTCTTTACTCCCGAGAATGTAGTTGATATACAGAGAGTTATCGGCGCCGATATTATGATGGCCTTCGATGAGTGCACACCCTGGCCGTGCGACCACCGCACAGCTGCAAAATCGATGGAGCTCACTCACCGCTGGCTTGAGAGAGGTATCAGACAGTATGTTGGCACATCGTCACTTTATGGCTGCAATCAGTATTATTTCCCAATAGTGCAGGGGAGCACCTTTGCCGACCTCAGGCGTGAATCGGCCGGGGTAATAGCCGCTGCCGGCATGGAGGGCAATGCAATAGGAGGCCTGTCGGTGGGCGAGCCGGCGGAGGTGATGTACGAGATGATTGAGGTGGTAAACGAAATACTTCCACAGTCGAAACCCCGTTATCTTATGGGCGTCGGAACCCCTGTCAATATACTCGAGGCCATTGAGAGGGGCATCGACATGTTCGACTGCGTGATGCCAACCCGTAACGGAAGAAACGGAATGCTGTTTACCTCAGAGGGCGTGATAAATATAAGGAACAGAAGGTGGATGGACGATCACTCTCCAATCGACACCGGCATACCCTCGCACGTCAGCAACAACTTTTCAAAGGCTTACCTCAGGCACCTGATTATTTCGGGCGAGATACTCGGGTTGACAATTGCCAGTATCCATAACCTGGCCTTCTACCTCTGGCTGACAAACACCGCGAGGGAGCAGATCATGGCAGGAACCTTTGCCCCATGGAAGCGGGAAATGACCGGACGCCTTTCAGACAGACAACAACCTTGAGATGAAAATAGTCGACCGCTATATAATAAGAAAGTTTCTGGGGACATTCCTCTTTGCACTGGCACTTATACTTACCATAGCGGTGGTGTTTGACTTCTCGGAGAAGATCGATGATTTTATGGACCGCGAGGCGCCGGTCAGGGCAATCATATTCGATTACTATCTCAATTTTGTGCCCTATTTCGGAATACTCTTTTCGCCGCTCTTCGTATTTATTGCGGTTATCTTCTTCACCGCGAAAATGGCGGCCAATTCCGAAATAGTGGCCATCCTTAACAGCGGTATGAGTTTCAGGCGCATGATGTGGCCCTATTTTCTCTCTTCATTTGCCATAGCTCTTTTCACTTTCATGGTTACAAATTTTTTCATTCCGCAGAGCAACCAGAAGAGGCTCGATTTCGAGGATAAGTACTACCGCCCGCGTTACCGCAACACCCAGATGATGATGGTTCACAGGCAGGTATATCCCAACATATATATCTACATGGAGTCGTATAACCCGGTAACCCGTTCAGGCAGGAATTTCACCATTGAGAGTTTCAGCGATCAGGGTCAGCTGAAGTCAAAACTTTCATCCGATGTGGTGAGGTGGGATACGGTTTCGGGAAAATGGAGTGCCTGGAACTATAATATCCGCGATATTGGCGATTCGCTCGAAGTAATCTCAACCGGCAGGCGCATTGACACAACCCTTACCGTAAAGCCCGACGATTTTGCCCGCAGTGCCGAATTCGTAGGTACCATGACCTACCGCGAACTCTTTGATTACATAGACCTGCTAAAGCTGCAGGGCTCAGAGGAGATCAAGTTCTTTCAGATTGAAAAACACCGTCGCTTCGCCATGCCTTTTTCAGTATTCATACTTACCCTCATTGGAGTGTCACTCTCCTCGAAAAAGGTGAGGGGCGGCATTGGCATGAAGATCGGCATAGGACTCATGCTCAGCTTTTCATATATACTGTTTATGCAACTGTCATCGCAATTCTCAGTCAAAGGGAATCTCGACCCCATGCTGGCCATGTGGCTGCCCAACATTATGTACGCCGCCATCGGGGTATTCCTCTACCGCATTGCCCCGAAATAGATGAGGCTGTTCGAATTTCCAGGCGCTCTATATTACAGATTGACAAGCTGTTAATAACTGACTCTGGCTCTTCGCCGGTGCAGGTTCGAAAAAATGGGGATTTAATCACTTTTTTAGTCGGGTTATTTTGTTAAAATTGCACCTCGTTTCAGAAGTGAATCAAACCGTACGAACAAAACGAAAACGATATGCCACTTAACAAGAAGATCGACGAACTGAAGGAGAAGCGCCGCAAGGCGCAACTCGGCGGAGGCGAAGAGGCTATTGAGAAGCAGAAGGCGATGGGCAAGAACACTGCCCGTGAGAGAATTATGGCCCTGATCGACACTGACAGCTTTCATGAGTATGACCTTTTCGTGGAGCATGTTGCACGTGATTTCGACATGCAAAAGAAGTCGCTGCCCAGCGATGGCGTTGTGATAGGTACCGGAACCATCCACGGCAAGCCTGTTGCAGTCTTTGCGCAGGATTTTACCGTTGCCGGGGGCTCGCTGGGGCTGATGCATTCGCGGAAGATTACCAAGATAATGGATCACGCGCTGAAGATGCGTATTCCCCTTATAGGGATAAACGATTCGGGTGGCGCCAGGATTCAGGAGGGTGTTAACTCGCTTGCGGGGTATGGTGAGATATTCTTCCGCAACACCATTTCGAGCGGTGTGATACCTCAGATTTCGGTAATTCTCGGTCCGTGTGCCGGCGGGGCTGTCTATTCGCCTGCTCTTACCGACTTCGTATTTGTGGTTGACAAGATATCGAAGATGTTTATAACCGGGCCTGAGGTTATCAAGACTGTTCTGGGTGAGGAGATATCGATGGAGGATCTGGGGGGAGCGAGGGTTCACTGTGAGACCACCGGCAATGCCCATTTCTTTGCCTCCTCTGAAGATGAGTGTTTCACCCAGATAAAGTCGCTGATAAGCCTACTTCCGCCAAACA